>JBGGNE010000001.1:0-4442 GCA_041287705.1 Methylacidiphilales bacterium
TACGTTAATAGTCAAGAAGGAGCGGTGCCACCGTGCACCCAGGGCGTCCAGCGGACGGGCGCCCTGGGCTATCTCTGCAGCTGACTTTACAGGGAGCTCAGCGGCTCAACGCGCTTGTTGTCCACAAACACGCGCCCGTTCTCGATCTCTACGTTTCTCGGTTTGCCATCTGCACCGCGGCTGAAGGTGCGGAAGACAAACTTAGGACGTCGGATGAAGTTTTCGGAGCTGTTCTTTACCGTATCCACCGAATCCGTGGTGATTTCGGCGAGGATTCCGGCGGCAAGGGCTTCGCCCAGCAGGAGACTCCGGGTATTATCTGTGCGCCAGTGAACGCCGCCCATGCTGCGTCCCATTGCCACATTAGCCGCAAGCTTGTTCAACTCGCCTTCGATTGTCATGCCGTCCGTATCTTTAAGAATAATACGGTTGCATTTGGAATCATCCGTTACGTAGAGAGTCCAGGGTGCTTTTTTGCCAAACGGCGTACTTCTCTCAGTCAGACTCTCAATCGGTGCCGGTGTAGGCTTTTTGCAGTCTTTACAGTCCATATCGAAGAATGCCTTCAACACAGTGACACACGCGCCCGCCACGCAGGCATGACCGGCTCCATAGGCAGGGTGAATCGGACTGCCCGAGCTAAAGGCCATAGGCAACAGGAATGTATCTTCACCATCCTTACAGCCCGCGTTCAACATGCGAACCTGACTCGCCGCTTTTGTCTCAGCAACGAACCTGGGCAGCCCATAGTGGCGCTGCTGACCACCTACGCCAATATTCTGCACGTGTACCAGGCCGGCGTAAGCCTCAGGACGAAGACGAAGGTAGACACGCCACTTCTGGTTCCAGACGATTTTCAGCGCCCGTGTGGCAACCTCAGAAACGAGAGAGAGAATGTGCGGTCCGCCAAATGTTCCAAATCCCGCTTCGCGCGGATCTTTGCTGTAGGGGTTGCCCGGCGTCCACCTCGCCTCACCTGCAAGGAGCAGAATCGCCGCATTAAAGTAGGCCTGATGCAAGGCGTCCTTATGAACAAACCGGGCAAGATCGCGCGGCGTGGCGATGTAGCGCTGCAAATCCCCCTGGTCCTCAAAGTATTCTGGCGAGTCTTCATTTGCCTTCGGGTACGCAAATCCATCGGCCCCCTTCCCCGTTTTCTGGGCTTCATACCAGTCTTTAAACTTGATCAGGTAGTTTTTGCCCTTTGTGTAGGGGTTGACTCGCGGGTCGATCTTCTGCGAACCGTACGGAATATCGCGGACAAAAAACTGGCTGATCAGCGGTCCTCTCTCCTCACCGGGAAGCCCTACCCGGAACAGATTCCGATGCGTAATATCGTCCATCACTCCATCTGCGCCGGGTAAATCTATTCCGGGGTACAAAACGCCCTCAGCACCGATAGCATTGCGATACTGCTGGTTAATCTCCGTCGCCGCATCCTTAACCATCGCGTTCTTTCCATCCATAATCGTATGGGCAGAAGTGTCACGAAGCAAAGCCATCCAGTAGAGCTCGGTCATTTCCGCCCCTGTGCTCTGAGACCGGATGTCTGGAGGTGGCGGCATGGTAAATGCCACGGTTAAAGGCGTTAACCGATCATGCGCAAATCCCGACTGCGGATTTACCAATTGCGCAGCGCCAGGACTACCTTCAACTGCCGCGTATCCATCCCCTCTCCCTTCACCAGCCGCCTGAAAGGCAGCAAAGGCCTCGGGGTCTACCTCCCCGAATATGTCACCTTCTTTGCGTGGCAATGTCTTATGAAAATTTCCGATACCAACCACATCAAGATTTAATCGAGTTCCATCCGAGGAACATTTCGTAAAATCTGTACCGTTATCTTGCGACTGCCCTGTACTATCGTTATGGGATGTCATACGGACAATTAAGATGAAATATAGCCGTATAAATCGCAATACAATTCTATTAAAAGTGAGGACGTCTGTTCTATCAATTAAGGTGCAAAGTATTTCACTTTGTTTTTCATTATAAATGTAGTCGTCCTCTTTCTATATCAAACGTGTGAGACGCGTCCCAAAGTGGACCAAGGGGCCTTGGCACCCTCTTCGTACCTTCGTGGCAAGATTCCCCCCTACCCACGGGCAAACGATGCAGAATGGGAAAGACAGCGGATTTCACCACGAAGGTTCGAAGAGGGAACCAAGGGGACCAAGAAGAGGCGGAGGAAATGGGGAATCTAAATCGCAGCCCGAATGGGACCCGCCAGCCGACGGAGGGAGAAACAGGCACCGCCATCGCGGGAGAGCTCTTTATTCCTCCGCTTCCCGCTTATGCGAGAAAGAGATGTAACTGTTACATCCGTTCTTCCTCTCCATTGCGGCTTATTCGCAAACGCCTAATCCTTCAGAATATTGCCGCCGCGGTATTTGCACCAGACGAAGAAGGATTGCAGGGCGCGCCAGCGGTGGCTGATGCGGTTTTTGCGTTCCAGGCCCATTTGGGCAAGGGTGGTGTCGAAGGTCTCGGGCTGGAAGAGGCAATCGTAGCCGAAGCCGGTGGTGCCGCGGGGTTCGCGGATGATGATGCCTTGCAGCACTCCTTCAAAGTTCGCTTTTACCTCGCCGGCTTCGGCCAGGACCAGAACGCACCGGAACTTGGCGCGGCGCTGGTCGCGGGTGCTGGCGTTGATGGCGGCCAGTTCTTCCAGCAGTTTGCGGTTATTGGCGTCGTCGCTCTTGGCTTCGCCGGCGTAGCGGGCGCTGTAGACGCCGGGGGCTCCATCCAGCGCGTGAACTTCCAGGCCGGAATCGTCGGCCAGCACGGGCACGGGCAGCACCTTGCTGATCGCGACGGCCTTCAGCGTGGCATTTTCCAGAAACGTGGTGCCGGTCTCTTCAACGTCAGGGATCTCGGGGTAGTCCAGCGCCGAGGTGACGTTCCAGAATGTCTCCAGGAAGGGCATCATTTCCTGTACTTTATTGACGTTGCGCGTGGCGATGCAGAGCGATTTTCTTTCCATAACTTTCAGGATTAGGGTAGAATGACCCCTTTCGTTTATTAACTATCACGTTCCCATGAATCAAGTCCGCAAGCAATATCCGTTCGCGCAATTCGAGCCCCGCTGGCAACAGTTCTGGCTCGAGAACGGGACGTTTCGCGCCGCTGACCCCGGCGAGCCGGGCTCCGAGAAGCCCAAGTATTACGTCCTGGATATGTTCCCGTACCCCAGTGGTCACGGCCTTCACGTAGGCCATGCCGAGGGCTGGACGGCGACGGATATTCTTGCGCGGTACAAGCGCGCCCGCGGATTCAATGTGCTGCACCCCATGGGCTGGGACGCCTTCGGTCTGCCCGCGGAGCAGCATGCCATTGCCACAGGCACGCACCCGCGTGTGACGACGAAAAGGAACACGGATAACTTTACGCGCCAGATCAATTCTCTGGGCTTTAGTTACGACTGGTCGCGCGAAGTCAACACGACGGATCCCGGTTACTACCGCTGGACGCAATGGATCTTTTTGCAGCTGTATAAGAAGGGCCTGGCCTATGTGAGCGATGCCGCGGTGTGGTTCTGCCCCAAGCTGGGCACGACGCTGGCCGAGGAAGAGGTGAACCAGACGCCGGACGGTCCGCGCAGTGATCGTGGCGATCACCCGGTGGAGCGCCGCAAGCTGAAGCAGTGGATGCTGCGCATTACCGCGTATGCCGACCGCCTGCTGAGCGATCTGGACGGTCTGGACTGGCCGGACAGCCTGAAGGAGATGCAGCGCAACTGGATCGGCCGCAGCCAGGGCGCCGAGGTGGTGTTTACCGTCAAGAATGAGTCCGCCGACAAGGTGACCGTCTATACGACGCGCCCCGACACGCTGTTTGGTGCCACCTATATGGTGCTGGCCCCGGAACATCCGCTGGTCGAGAAGATCACGACCGACGCGCAGCGCGCCGAGGTGCAGGCCTATGTCGCCGCCAGCCGCAACAAGCGCGATCTGGAGCGCACCGATCTGGCCAAAACCAAGACCGGCGCGGCCACGGGCGCGTATGCCATCAACCCGGTAAACGGCGCGGAGATCCCCATCTGGATTGCGGATTATGTGCTGATGAGCTATGGCACCGGCGCCATCATGGCCGTGCCGGCCCACGATGTGCGCGACTATGAGTTTGCGCGCACGTTCGGGCTGCCGATCGTGGAAGTGGTGCAGGATCCCAAAGCGGTGAAGAGCGAGGGCGCGATTGCGCAGATTACTTCATACATAACGGCGGCGTCTGCCGCGGCTGCGCTGGGCGCGGGTATCGGCTCGGGCTCGATGGCGGATGTGCTGATTGCTCCGGTGACGGACGGTCAGGACGGCGCGTGTTTCTCCGGCGAAGGGATCTCGATCAATTCCGGCGAGTTCAGCGGATTGCCCACGGCGGAAATCAAGCAGCGCATTACGGCCTGGCTGGAGGAGCGCGGACTGGGCTGCGCCCGCGTGCAGTACAAG
>JBGGNE010000002.1:0-29058 GCA_041287705.1 Methylacidiphilales bacterium
GTGGCGGCCAGATTTACAACAACGGCCCGCATCCACTGGATCACATGCTGGAGCTCTTTGGCGATGCCGAACCCGAAGTTTGGTGCGATGCGCGGCGCTCGCTGGCCAGCGGCGATGCTGAGGATGAAGTACAGATTCTGCTCAAAGCACCCGGCGCTCCCACAATTCAGATCGATCTTCTGGCCACTGCCGCCTTCCCGCAGGATCGCTGGTACGTCTGTGGCACAGCCGGCGGCCTGGTCGGCAATACCAGCAGCCTGAAGTGGAAGTGGGTGGACTGGAGCACGATGCCCGAGCGTCCCCTGGATACAAATCCCACCGACAACCGCACCTACAACGGCGAAAAGCTGACGTGGCACGAAGACTCCTGGAGCGCCGCAGGTGCCGCCGACAGCGGAGCCGGTGCAGCCCCCGCCGCAGTACCTTCGCTCTGCATGTACGGCGATCTCTACCGCATTATCCGCGAAGGCGCCACTCAGGTTATCACCCCGCAGGCCGTTCGTCGCCGCGTAGCCATCCTTCAGAAATGCTACGAACTGTGCGGCATCCCCTTCCCTACTCTCTGACCACTCACCACTATGTTTGATCTATACAACCAGTTAGGAATCAAGAGCTACTCCTTCCGTCATATCAAGGAGAACGCTGACGTTGCGGCCGCCGTTAAAGAGTGCGGCGTTAATGCTATCGATCTCTCGGCCTGCCACATCAACTATGATGACGTAGTTCAGCAGGAGCAGGCCATTGCCACTTACAAAGAGGCGGGCGTCAGTATCGTAGGTATTGGCGTCGTAGGCCTGAAGAATGATGAGGCGTTTAACCGCCGCTACTTTGAGTTTGCCAAACGCGCTGGTTGCGGCGTTGTCAGCTGCTCGTTCGATCCACAGGATCACGATGCCATTCTGGCTATGGTGGACCGCTTCACCGGCGAGTACGGCGTGCGTGCCGCCATTCATAATCATGGTGGTTATCACTGGATGGGCAATGCCTCGATCCTGAAGTATCTTTTCGCCCGCACCAGCAATCGAATCGGTCTCTGCATCGACACTGCATGGTGTCTGCAGGCCGGCGAAAAGCCGCTGGCATGGCTGGATACCTTCGGTGATCGTCTTTACGCTATCCATTTCAAGGACTTTGAGTTCGCCCGCACCGGCGGCACTCGTGACACCATCGTCGGCGACGGCGCTCTGGATCTGCCTGCGTTTCTGGAGAAATTCCTGGCGTTGCCCTTCGAGGGCCCTGCCGTTGTTGAGTACGAAGGCAGCGACAGCGTGGTCCAAAGCGCCAAATGCGTCGCGGCGATCCGCAAACTGATCCCAAGCCCGGTTGCCGCTTAAAAGTTAACCGTAGTTGCTTGCTTCAAACGCGTGGCGGTATTGATTAGTGTCCGCGCGTTTGAGAAGATGGGCGGCAGTCGTTAACATCATGAATCCCCTGCCGCCTCTTTCCCAGATTTTCCAGACTCCTCTGATTACACAGGACAAAGAAGAGCGCGTTCTCTTCGTCATCACCGAGCGCGAGCGCAATCTCTTCTTCCCCGATCAGCTCAGCAACCAACAATCTGCGCTTGGTCCGTGGGTTGATTCCTGGTCCTTCAAGCCCGCCTCCAATTGGCCACGCATTCTCAGCGAGATGCAGCCGACCGTCATCGTCAGCGCCTGGACTACACCGGGACTGCCCGGCGAATGGACTGACGCTCCCGATTGCCCCTTAAAATATGTCTGCCACCTCACCGGCTCTGTCCGGAGAGTCGTCCCGCGTGATCTGGTTGCCCGCGGAGTGATGGTAACGAACTGGGGAACTTCGATCAGCCACACTATCGCCGAGCATGCGATGTTGCTGGTGTTAAGCATGCTGCGCAATCTGCCCGGCTGGTATCCTTCACATGAGGGCCTCTGCGGCAATGTGGCGGAGAAAGGACTAAAACTGGGTACCCGCTCCTTACGCGGTCGCCGTGTTGGTCTGCATGGTTTCGGCGCAATCGCCCGGGAACTCGTCCAGATGCTGCGTCCTTTCCAGGTCGAGCTTACAGCATGGTCTCCCAACGTGCCGCGATCATTTTATGAGAAGCACGGAGTCACCCCAGTCTCCAGCCTCGAAGAACTCTTCACACACAGCGAAGTCCTCATTGAGTGCGAAGGACTTACGCCGACAACTGAAGGCTCTGTTACGGAAGAAATTCTGCGGCTTCTGCCTCATGACGCGGTCTTCGTCAATGTTGGTCGCGGCGCGGTAACCGACGAATCTGCCCTGATCCGCCTGGCAGCCGAAGGGCGCATTCGGGTGGCGCTAGATGAGACCGTCAATGAAGAGCTAAAATCCGCCCCTGGGGTCATGATCTCACCGCACCTGGGAGGCCCAACGCCCGACGCCTGCCGTTTGTGCGGAGAGCTGGCGCTCAGTAATGTACAGAAGTATCTTCGCGGCGAAACTCCCAGCGGCCTGATGACGCTGGAAGTTTATGACCGCTCAACATAGACGGCACAGGCCCGGTCAATTGCTCGAGCCAGGCCTTGTCCTCTCACATCATCAGACTGCCAGCTTGCGACGCAGTACTTTACAGCCCGGCCCAGCGATCCGAACTTCTCCCTGAAGCGTGGCGCCGTCCGCGTCCAGCATGTCCGTCAGCGGCTCAAAGCCAAGATCGACGACTTGCTCTGTCTGGAGAAAATTCATCACAAAGATGAATTCATCCGTGCCGTTTGTACGAGACTCCACGCTAATGCCCTTAGGCAGCTTGCCCATGGAAGGCAACACGCGCCGCAGCTTCAATTGGCTGACGAGCGCTTCAATCATATCCTCCAGAAATGCGTCTTCCATACGCGCCGCAACGTAGAACGCACGGCCCGCGCCAAAGCTGTTTTCCGTCAGAACGGGGCGACCGGAGTAAAAGTCCTGTCCGTAGAACGCCAGAGCATGCGCGCCTTCCAGATGAATCAGATCGCATAGCTCGCGCGCCTGATAGGTCATTTTGCTGCGATTGCCCAGAGCCATGGCGTTGCCTTCGACCGGCACTACCGTGTTGGTCTCGCCATCGTACAGCGAGTCGATTTCCTCAGACCAGATACCCAACACCTTGCGCAACGGCCCGGGAAATCCGCCCAGAAAGCAAAGGTCATTCTCGTCCACAATGCCCGACCAGTAGGTGGCAATAAGCGTCCCACCCTGCTGCACAAAGGCTTCCAGTCGCTCGGCCACACCGGGGCGCAGCATATACAACATAGGAGCAACAACCAGCCTGTAATGCGAAAAATCGCAGTCCATGTTAATGACGTCAGTCGCTATTCCGTTCTTCCACAGCGCTTTGTAGTGCGCGTGAACGGCTCCCTCATACCCCTTTGGAGTACGAGGCCCCTGAGCGTCATCCATCGCCCAGCGGTTTTCCCAGTCGAAGATAAGCGCCGCTTCCACCTTGCGACTGCTTCCCACCACATCGTCCAGACAGGCAAGGTCGCGACCCAGTTCAGCCACTTCTTTAAATACGCGCGTGTTCTCATGCCCCACATGGTCGACTACCGCCCCGTGCAGCTTCTCTGAACTGCCCCGACTCTTACGCCACTGGAAATACTGAACGGTATCCGCCCCGTGTGCAACTGCCTGAAGACTGGCCAGCTTGTGCATACCGGGCCGCTTCAGCTTGCAGATGTTGCGCCAGTTCACCATGGATGGCGTGCTCTCCATCAGCATGAACGGCTTGCCCCCCTTCAGCGATCGATTCAGATCATGTGACATTGCCGCATAACTGCCATGGTTCAAGTCATCCTCATTGCCGGTCCATTCCGGGTAGGAGTCCCATGAAATCACGTCCATTTCCGGTGCCAGCTTCCAGTAATCGAGCTCAAGATACGTGCCCATCAGGTTTGTCGTGACTGGCACGTTGGGAGTAGCGGCTCGCAGAGGCGCAATTTCGGCTTTCATGAAGTCAACCGTCTGATACGTCATGAAGCGCCGCCAGTCCACGTTCAATCCGTGTACAGAAGTCTCTCCCGTGGGAGATGGGGATTCGATCTGCGACCAGTCCGTATAGGTATGGCTCCAGAACGCCGACCACCAGCTGCGGTTCAACTTATCCAACGTTCCATACCGTGCCCGAAGCCAGTCACGAAAGGCGTCCTGGCAAAGCGGGCAGTGACAATAACCGCCGTATTCATTGGAGATATGCCAGACCAGCAGAGCCGGGTGATTTCCATAGCGCTCCGCCAGCAGGCTGTTGATGCGCTGGCACTTCTGCCGATATACCGGCGAGGTCATGCAATGGTTATGCCGCGTACCGAAGAGCCGGCGAGTCCGGTCAGGGTTGACTCGAAGCACTTCAGGATATTTCTGCGCCATCCACGCAGGCCGGGCTCCGCTTGGTGTCGCCAGAACAGCATGCATTCCTGCTGCCGCCAGATCATCCATTGTGCGATCCAGCCAGTCGAAAGTAAAACGGCCTTCTTCAGGCTCCAGGGCAGTCCATGCAAAGATACCGATGCTCATGGCATTGCAACCCGCCAGTTTCATCAGCCGATAGTCCTCTTTCAGGATCTCCGGCATGTGCTGCCACTGGTCGGGATTATAATCCCCGCCATGCAGCATATGGGCGCAGCGGGAATTGATGGGCGGATACGTCAAAGGGCGGCTCTGTGTCATAGAGGAGGAAGGCTGCCTATTCTGAAGCAGAGGGGCCGATGTTCGCAATCGAATTGACGCACTTTTCGCTTCCTGAGCTCCTTCTATGGAGAAACGGGGATCCCCGTGCCTACGCCTGAAGTCTCCGATACAGACGGCTGCGATGCATTCCCAGCCGTTTGGCCGCTTCGCTCACATTTCCGCCGGTTGCCTCCATTGCGCGCCGAATGAGTTCTTCTTCGGCCTCTTTCACGTTTAGGGTCGAACCTACAGGCAGCGCGGAGCCGTGGGAAGCCGATGAACCGGCGCTGGATAAAGCTGCAGCAGTAACAGGCACCGGAGGGTTGTGCTCCACAAGCACGGGCATCAGATACAGGTGCTCCGGCCCTATGGTCTTGCCGTTGCTCTCAATCAGGGCGCGCTCTATAATGTTCTTCAGCTCTCGAACGTTGCCGGGAAAGAAATACTGATTCAGCAGAGTCTGGGCCTCTGCGCTTATCTTGCGCGGGGCCATCCCCATCTCCGAGGCCAGCGTCGAAAGAAAGTGCTCCGTCATTACAGGGATGTCAGACGTGCGGTTACGCAGCGGCACCGTCCGTATAACGTAGCGTGCCAGACGGAAGTAAAGGTCCTGCCGAAACTTTCCCGCCGCAATCTTTGCCGAGAGATCCGCGTTCGTAGCCGCCACCACCCGAACATCCACGCGCTGGGGCTGATTCCCGCCTACCGGCACAAACTCCCCGTCCTCCAGCACGCGCAGCAGCTTGGCCTGCAGCTGCAGATCCATATCTCCGATTTCATCCAGGAAGAGTGTTCCGCCATCGGCTGTCTCAAAGCAACCCTTTCGATCCGCAATCGCACCCGTGTAAGCGCCCTTTCGGTGCCCGAAGAACACCGACTCCGTAAGTTCACTGGGAATCGCCGCGCAGTTGACGGGGATAAAGGCTCCCTGCTGCCTAATGCTGCCGTAATGCACCGCACGGGCAATTACTTCCTTACCCGTACCGCTTTCGCCCGTAATAAGCACACTTACCGAGGAAAAGCTCTGCAATTTTTCAATCTCGGAGCGCACTTGCTTTGCCTCGGCGCTCTGCCCGATAAGACTATGCAGTCCCCACCGGCCAGATGTCTGCGACGATAGTGTGGAGAGGCGCTTTTCCACAGCAAGCTTGTCTTTTTCCGCTGCCTGACGGCGGGCGATTTCATCCTCCAACTGCGTGTTTCGCTCGCGCAGTTCCCGCACGAGGCGGCTGTTGTCCGCATGGGTCTTGATTCGCGCCAGTACTTCCGGTCCGCGAAAAGGCTTTGCTATATAATCTACTGCCCCAATTTCGAAGCCATGCAATACGCTTTCAATCTCCTGTTTCGAAGTAACGAAGATGATCGGTATATGCTTCGTATTATCGCTCTGCTTCATGATCTTGCAGACCGTAAAGCCATCTTTACCCGGCATAACCACGTCCAGCATAATGACATCTGGCTGAATAGTCTGTGCCAGCTTAATCCCCAGGTCTGACTTCGAAGCTATAAAGACTTCGTATCCATGAGGCTCCAGCGTTTCCGTCAGGATATGGATATTCTCAGGACTATCATCTATAATAAGAATCTTCGGGGACGTCATAGAGCGGGTCGGGAGGGCTCCTCCATCTTTACTGAAATCCGGGCAATAATGCCCTGTATGGCCACCATATCGCAGCTGGAAAGGAAGTCGCGCAAGTGGGTAGCCAGACGTTTTTCGCCCGGCCCCAGATCTTCCATCTCGCGAATACACTTCTTGAGCACCGTAAGGCTGTGCAGCTCTGCCGCTACCACCATGCGATCGATAAGGCTTTCCGGGATAGGCACTTCCGTGAGATCGACAGAAGGCGTGCCCGCACTGGATTCCTCAGGCGATCGAAAAACATATCGTACATCCAGGAGATTAGCCAGCGCAGAGAAGATCCGTTCGGTACGAAATGGCTTCGCGATAAACTCGTCGCAACCCGCCTTGATATACTGCGCTTTCTCGTGCTCAAAGGCGGAAGCAGAAACGGCGATGATCTTCGGCATGGACGTGCTGAGACCCGCTCCACCGGCGGCGCTAGTGCCACCCAGCTTTTCAATGATACGTTGCACTGCCTCGATACCTGTTATGCCAGGCAGGCGAATATCCATAAACACGACGTCGGGTCGGTTGGCCACCGTCTTCTCCACGGCTTCCTCCCCGTCCGTCGCGATATCCACAGCGCACCCAATCTTCTCGAGAATATGGGACAGGATATCGCGATTCTCCTTAATGTCATCCACCACCAGAGCCCGAACTTTGCAGTCCGGCGCCAGGCGCTCAACTTCCCTGGAATTGTCCTTAAGCGCCCGCTTCGCCGCAGGCAAAGGTATGCTGAAGTAAAACCGCGCACCACCACTCTCAGGTGATTCCAGCAACAGGGATCCGCCCATTACCTCCACCTGTTTGCGTGCGATTGCGAGACCAAGCCCCGTGCCGCCTTTTCCCGCGCTTTGCGGTCCCTGCTGAAAAGGCTCAAAAACCAGTTCGCGCATCCCGGAGGCAATGCCCGGCCCTGTATCCATAACTTCAAAGGCAACCATGGGCATCAGTTCCTCGCGCCGGATCCTCACGTGTACCGAACCGCTGGCTGTAAACTTCACCGCATTACCTATGAGATTAATCATCACCTGGCGAATCTTTCCTTCATCACCGTGTACCGCGAAGGCGCGCTCCTTCTCATCTAGGTCAATACGCAGACCCAGTCCCTTTTCCTCACACTCTGGCTGAAAGAGATTCTCCATTTCCTCCATCATTTTCCTAAGACGGAAATCAACAGCAAACAGCTCCATTCGTCCTGCATCTATCTTGCTAAGATCCAGAATTTCATTAATCAGACGCAGCATATGATCCGAGCTTTTGATAATGGTCGCAATGGCATCGCGCTGAAACGGATGCAGCGCCGAGTCGCGAAACAGAATCTGCGCATATCCCAGAATGGCGTTGAGAGGCGTGCGGATTTCATGGCTCATATTCGCCAGGAATTCACTCTTCGCCTGATTGGCTCGCTCCGCCTCAGCCGTCTTGATATTCAGATTGCGCGTTCGATCAGCCACCTTCTCCTCCAGACTTTCGTTCGTATCGCGAAGTTTATTGGTGCCGTCCTGTATCTGCATCATCATTTCATTGAATGTCTGTGCCAATACAGAGAACTCATCTTTGCGAGAGTACAGATGAACACGTGTTGAGAGATTACCCTGTTCAATACGCTTGGCCGCTTCGGTTAAAGCTTTCAACGGCTGGCTAAGCGATTGCGCTGTAATGTGTGATCCTATAATAAACAACACCACAAGCACTCCCCCGCCAATCCACATACCTTTGCGGAGATTAGCCGCCGGAGCAAAAATCTCGGACACATCCATTTTCACTACGAGTCCCCACCCCAGAGAAGGCAGATATCGCGATACGCATAGAACCTCCTTATTTCGGTAGTCCAGGTTTACAGCCTGGACGCGCATTCCCTCCACTGCGGCGACAAATGCCGACGGTGCATCCTTCAAAGGAAACTTGAGCCGAAACGCTGCGTCCGGCATGTTACGCAATGGCGTCACCACGATAATCTCCTGCGGCGTTGCCTGAACCAGAATCGCCTCCCCCGTATTGCCAAGGTTGGAGTAATCGCTGACTACCCGGTAAATCTCCTCGTTCGAAAGCCGCGCCGCCACAACACCCGATATCGTCCCGCGCGAGTCAAATACCGGAGCCGAAACGTAAACCACGGGCATTTTCGTGCTGGGATCCAGGGTGTAGTCCGAGATCTCCGAGCTCAAAAGCGTTCGCGTGCGATCCACTGTCCGGGATAGTTCCGGCGCGGGTGCGTCGCTATTGTTCTGTGTAAAGATGAGCTCACCCTTTGTTGAAAAGAGGTAGAGATTGCTGTAGCCAGCCAGATTCTTTAGAAAAAGAAACAGCGACCGCTTCCCCTCATCGTCATCTTTGGAAGCTAGCAGCGAAGGCATGTAGGGCTGAGACGCAATCAGCTCGACAGCGTTCAGCTTGCTGCGTGCGTAGGCTTCAATTTTCCCAGCTTTGCCATTCGCTATAGCCGCCAGATTTCCCGAAGCCTGCCTCCGCAACTGTTCCTCTGAATACATGCTGGCAATAACGCCGCCGATAATCAGCAGCGGCAGCGAGATGCAAAAGAATCGCCAGAACAGATTGGCGGAAAGCGATCGTTGCGGATGAAGTGAGAATCGATGCATGGCCTTTCGGACAAAAAACGTCAGCCTATAGTGCCGGTGCCGACCAGTTACCGTTCCACCGTGTGTAAAGCTGATCCAGAAAAAGGGCCCAGTCGCCACGCGACCTTGATAAGGGAAATGGCTGCGGCCGGATAGGACGCCGCGAATCCCACACGATATTAAACTGCCCATTGGCCACAATGCGCCCAATGCGCACGGACCGCCACGCGTGCCGGCGCTCAGAATCGATCAGGATGACACCCTCTGGCGCCGCCATGCTCTGATCCAGAATCGTCTTTTGCACCGCCTCCGTATTCTCTGTACCAGCTTCTTCCACGGCCTGAGCCCACAGCTTTACGGCGCAATATGCCACCTCCATGGGATCCGAGACCACGCGGTGCGCGCCATAGCGCGCGCGGAACGCGCTCACAAACGCCTTGTTCTTTTCGCCTTCAAGCGACTGGAAATAGTTCCACACCGCGTAATCCCCCACGCAGTTCGCGGCATTCAGCGATGGCAACTCATTCTCGCCAATACTGAACGAAACAGTCGGCACCTTCGCAGACTGAATGCCCGCAGCCCGCAGTTCACGGAAAAAGGCAATGTTCGTGTCCCCGTTAATCGTGTTCAGAATCACATCCGGCCCCGCCGATTTGATACGGGCCACCATATCCTGCATGTCGCTGCGACCCAGCGGGATATAATCCTCGCCCACAATCTCGCCGCCCAGCGCTTTGATCTGATCTTTAATAACCGCGTTAGCCGCTCGGGGAAAAACATAGTCCGACCCCACTAAATAGAAGCGCTTCCCCAGATTGTCGAAAGTCCACTTAACCGCAGGGATAATCTGCTGATTCGGAGCCGCACCCAGATAAATGATATTGGGCGACTCTTCCAGCCCTTCATACTGCACAGGATACAAGAGAAGACCGGCGTGCTCTTCAAAGATAGGCCGCACCGTCTTGCGACTCGCGGAGGTCCAGCAGCCAAAAACAGCGCATACTTTCTCCTGCATCAGAAGCCGTTTGGCTGCGGTAGCAAAGACCAGATTATTCGATCCTCCGTCGGCAAGCACCGGCTCAATTTTGCGTCCGCCAAGCAGCCCGCCCGCCGCGTTAATCTCGTCAATCGCCATCTGCTCCGCTTCCGCCACAGGCACTTCGCTGATTGCCATAGTGCCGGTAAACGAATGAAGAATGCCTACCCGAATCGGCGGCTGCGCGCGTAGCGAAGGGAAAAGCCCAGCCCAGCTAAGCGCCCCGCAACTTAGTGCGATCGCCAGGAAGATGAGGGCGGTGCCGGTTTTAAAATTCATGAGATGAAGGCCGAATGGGTCCTCAAAGCAATTTATGAGCCAGTCCGCCGCCCATTCGCCGCAATCTCAAGTTGTCCTACTAAATCCAAAATAGGACAGTCAGGACAAACCGCATTAACCCGTATTTAAAACATTAAATACAAATAAAAAGTCTCTCAACACACTCTCCACAAGACTGTTACCATCCATCTAAACATACATCACCGGACTTGGCACGGTCACTGCTTATGGAACGGCGTTCCCATGCTTAATTCTTTCCTTAGGGGGCGAGAAATAGCTGGTTGGTCAGAACCACATCTGTAAACAATGAAAAAGATTATTAACTTCTTTCAGGCTGGGTTGATGATCCTCGCTTTGGCTGCCGCTGCGTGCGTCGCCCATGCCGAAGACGACACGGTCAAGGTTGGTATCCTCCACTCCTTAAGCGGTACAATGGCTATTAGTGAAACGTCGCTTCGCGATGTTGATCTGTTCGCTATTGATGAAATCAATAAGGCTGGGGGTGTTTTAGGTAAGAAGATAGTACCAGTAGTGGTGGACGGCGCGTCCAACTGGCCCCTCTTCGCCGAAAAGGCCAAGCAGCTCCTGGAACAGGACAAGTGCGCAGCCGTCTTTGGCTGTTGGACTTCCGTGAGCCGCAAGTCGGTTCTGCCCGTGTTTGAGAAGAACAATGGCTTGCTCTTTTACTCCGTTCAATACGAAGGCGAAGAACTCTCCAAGAACATCTTCTATACAGCTGAAGCCGTTAATCAGCAGGCCACCCCCGCCGTTGATTACATGCTGGCGCAGGGCAAGAAGAAGTTCTACCTCATTGGCAGTGACTATGTATATCCCCAGACCACCAACCTGGTTCTGCTGGAATATCTGTTAAGCAAAGGCGTACCGATCGAAAATATTGGCGGCGGTTTCACTAAAGATGCATCTGGCAAGGTGATCAGCGCTGGCAAGTATACTCCCTTTGGTCATACGGATTACCAACAGATTGTTGCTGATATCAAGAAGTTTGCAGCCAGCGGCGACGCCTGCGTTATCAACACGCTCAATGGCGATACCAATGTACCCTTCTTCAAAGAATACGCCGCAGCCGGTCTGACCGCTGAAGATTGCCCGGTAGTCTCTTTCTCGATCTCCGAGGATGAGTTCCGCGCCCTGCCCGCCAAGGAACTGGTTGGCCAGCTCGGTTGCTGGACCTACTTCATGTCAATCGATACCCCCGCGAACAAGAAATTCATCACGGATTTCAACAAGTGGCTCAGCGAAAGCACCGTTCCCGGCATCATCAAGGAAAAGCGCGTTACCTGCAGCCCCATGGTTCTCTCCTACGATGCTATCTATCTGTGGAAAGCCGCTGTGGAAAAAGCCAAATCCTTCGATGTGGATAAGGTTCGCGAAGCTCTGGAATCCGGCACGATCACTTTCGACGGTCCTGGTGGCAAAGTTACCTTCACGAAGAACCATCATATGACCAAGAACGTCTATATCGGCGAGACCAAGGCCGACGGACAGTTCAAGGTGCTCAAGCAGTTTGAGCAGGTTGTAGGCGAGCCCTTCCTGAAGGGTACCTTCAAGGCGAAATAATCGTTTAGCCACTGGTTTAAAATTCAGATCCAGGGGAAGGCAAGTCTGTATGTGGTTTGCCTTCCTCCCCAAGAGGCCGACATGAAATTCCTATTGAACAATATTTTTCGGCTGATCATGGTTCCTGTACTACTGTGTACAAGTACCCTGATGGCTCAGGTAACCGGGCCAAGCCCAACGCGTCAACAGATTGTGGAAGCTATCCTCAGTAGTGGAGATCCACAGAAAGATCTCATCCGCAAACTAGCTACCGCTGATGATGTAGAAGTCACGCGCACGATATTAAAGGAATGGAAATCAAGCGGCGTCTATGTAACTAATGATCCATCAGGAGCAAAAATCCCCTTTATCCTGGATGGCGATAAAGCAATCCGGATCGATAATGGCCAGGTTTTCACCCCGACAGAAAAGACAGCAGTTGAACCTGACAGCTCTCTACGCAAGGTAATCAACACCTCGATCAGTTTATTGGAAGTATCCGCATCCGATGCCAAGCAGCGTATCTCTGCCATAGGGAAGCTGGGCAAGGAACAGAAGCCGGAATACATCCCCATCTTTAAAGCAAGGCTGGCGAAAGAAACTAATTCTGGTGTCAGCCGGACATTGAAAGAAGCCATTGCCATTACGCAACTTAAAGATGCCTCAGCTGAAGTACAAATAGCCGCCCTTAAGGAATTAGGCACTCTGAATGCATTAAGCAGCAAGGATATGGTAAAAGTTATTGCTGATGATTCCAGTAATGCTGCACGACAGGAAGCAGCAAAACAAACTATCATCTCTCTTGATAACCACCAGTTTTTTATAGATGTCTGCGGAATGCTCTTTGCGGGATTAAGCAACGGAGCCATTCTTCTCATAGCAGCACTCGGCCTGGCAATTACTTTCGGCCTTATGGGGGTTATCAACATGGCCCATGGTGAGCTTATTGCAGTAGGCGCATACTCTGCTTACTTCATGGAACGCTGGTTCACGTATGCCTTTGGCCCGTCGGGGGTTGAATACTTCTTCATTTTCGCTATCCCCTTTGCTTTCGTGAATGCGGCGCTGGTTGGGCTGATTCTCGAACGCACTGTCATTCAGTTTTTATATCAGCGACCTCTGGAGTCTTTGCTTGCGACAATGGGTGTTTCGCTCATCATTCAGCAGCTGTTTACACTCTATATCGGCTCTAATGGCGTTCCGGTAACGTGTCCCTCCTGGCTTAGCGGCAGCCTTATCATTAATGATGTGCCGTTTGGCTATAGATATTTGTTCGTTATCGCCTTTGCTGCCTTAATCATTTTTTGCACATGGCTGACACTTACGAAGACACCAATGGGTCTGTTAGTTCGAGCCGTCATGCAAAATCGCGAAATGGCTTCTTGTGTAGGCGTTCGCACACAGCGTGTCAATATGATGACGTTCGCCTTTGGAAGTGGCCTGGCCGGTCTTGCAGGAGCTTTTCTCTCTCAGCTTGGTAATGTTGGACCTCGGTTAGGTCAGACCCACATTATCGACTGCTTTATGACAGTGGTTGTAGGTGGGGTGGGCAACATCATTGGCACCGTTTGCTCTGCTATTACCATTGGTATAACGGGCCAGACTTTAGAAAAGGTGCTGTCGGATCCGGTCATGGGAAAGATTACCGTGCTCGTTGCTATCATTCTTTTCCTGCAATTCAAACCCGGTGGCTTGTTCCCCACCAAAGGCCGCGGCCTGGAGGATTAACAGATGCTCTTAACTACCATAAGCAAACCAGATACGACGACACCTGCCTCTCGATTGCTTGGACCAACCGAGCTCCGCACCATCATTATCGTTTCGTTGTTAGCGATTGTTATCGTACCTTGCCTGAACGGTCTTGTCCCAGAGGGCAGCTTCTTACACATCAGCAATTTTACGCTAAACCTCTGGGGTAAGTATCTTTCGCTGGCGATCCTTGCGGTAAGTATTGATCTGCTTTGGGGCTATACGGGATTGTTGAGCCTTGGCCAGTGTCTCTTCTTTTCACTGGGTGGCTATGCCTTTGGTATGTACCTGATGTTGCAGATCGGCAAGCTGGGTCAGTATAAATCAGACTTGCCGGACTTCATGGTCTTCCTTGGCTACAATAAGATACCCTGGTTCTGGCAATGGTCATACAGCTTCCCTTTTTCCCTGCTGATGGCGGCAATTGTACCGGCACTTCTGGCTTTCGTATTCGGATATCTTGCCTTTCGTTCTCGTATTAAGGGTGTTTACTTCTCCATTCTTACCCAGGCACTAACCTATGCTGCCTGCCTCTTGTTTTACAATAATTCCTTAGGACTCGGTGGCAACAATGGTTTTACGGATTTCAAGTTCATCCTCGGTTACGATCTGAATGCAGCCTCCACTCAGCGCGTGCTATATATCATTACAGCCATAACCCTGCTTCTGGTGTATCTGGGCTGTAGATGGCTGACATCCACCAAACTGGGCAAAGTTCAACAGGCCATTCGAGACAGCGAAAATCGCGTGCTCTTTAGCGGTTATTCCTCGGTTAACTATAAGCTTTTCATCTTCGTGGTCAGCAGCATGATTGCCGGTATCGGTGGCGCTTTATATGTTCCACAGGTCGGTATTATTAACCCTGGTGATATGGGTGCTGATAAATCGCTGGAAGCCGTCGTATGGGTAGCGGTTGGCGGTCGTGGCACGCTCGTTGGCCCTATAGTCGGAGCTGTAACTGTCAATGCACTTAAGAGCTGGGCCAGCCGCGAATATCCTGCACACTGGATATTGCTGATGGGCTTAGGCTTTGTGTTAGTCGTGTTGTTTCTTCCTAAGGGATTAGTTGGCCTGTGGGAAACAATTCTCTCGTACTGGAAGAAGCGTAAAGGAGAAAAAGCATCATGAAACATCATCTGGTTCAACCGGGAGACGAAACCAAGCGCCATGACTTTATCCTGGCCGCTGAAGGAGTGAACAAAGTCTTTGATGGTTTCAAAGCCATTACGAATCTCAATTTCTACCTGGAAGAAGGTGAACTCCGCACGGTCATTGGACCCAACGGAGCAGGCAAAACGACCTTCATGGATTTGATCACAGGCCGCACCAAGCCAACTTCCGGCAAGCTTACGTTCGGCGGAAATATTGATCTGAATCCCCTTAGCGCAGATCAGATTTATCGACTTGGCGTAGGACGCAAATTCCAGAATCCCACCGTCTACATTCATCATACGGTGTATGATAATCTGTTGCTCTCATTAGGTGGAAGCCGCACTGTCTTTTCGTCGCTCTTTAATCGCACTACGTCTGAAGAAAAGGATCGCATTTACGCGGTGCTTAAAACGATCGGGCTAACCGATAAGGCCCATTCGCTCGCCGGCTCCTTGGCGCACGGGCAAAAGCAGTGGCTCGAAATCGGCATGTTGCTGGCGCAGGACGCCCGCCTGTTGCTGGTAGATGAACCTGCGGCAGGCCTTAGCGATGAAGAAACGCATAAGACGGGCGAGCTGTTGCTGAGTCTCGCGGGCAAACACAGCCTTATCGTAATTGAGCACGACATGGTCTTTGTGCGCCAGATTGCCAAAAAAGTAACCGTACTGCACCAGGGCACCGTGCTTTGCGAAGGTACCGTGGATGAAGTCCAAAACAACGAGCGCGTAAAGGAAGTTTACCTTGGCCGAAAGGCAGCGCACTAACGCAATCCAACACCCGGAAACCAACGACGATGTTGCTAAAAATTAACGATCTCAATGTTTCCATCGCTGGATCGCGTATTCTGCGTGGAGTCACCTTTGATGTTCCCAAAAACCAGGTGCTCTGCCTTATGGGCCGCAACGGTGTGGGCAAATCCACCACGCTGAAGAGCATCATGGGAGTTCGCACTCCAACCGGCGGCTCAATATCCCTTGAGGAAAAGGACATTACCAAGTGGCGCTCGGAAGATCGCGTGCTGAACGGTCTTGCTTACGTGCCTCAGGGCCGCGACATTTTCCCCGGTCTCACCGTCTGGGAAAATCTGAAGATCAGTCAGGTTGCCACCGGCAAGTACGATTCCGCCGTGCTGGACCGCGTCTTTACGCTCTTCCCCGTGCTTAAAGACTTTCTGACCCGCAAAGGCGGTGTGCTCAGCGGCGGCCAGCAGCAGCAATTGGCGATCGGTCGCGCACTGCTGACCCAGCCCAAGCTTCTCATTCTGGACGAACCGACGGAAGGCATCCAACCTAACATCATCGACCAGATTGGCGATGCGATCAAGACTCTGCGAGGATCCATGAGCATACTGCTCGTGGAGCAGTACCTGGATTTCGCCAAGGAACTCGGCGACCATTACGTGATTCTGGATCGTGGCGCCGTGGTTTCTAAGGGCACGATCGCGGAGCTAACGCCGGAAGTGGTAAAAGAGCATCTGACCGTCTAACCAGATCTGCCTTGCTGCGCAGGGAAGATTTTGGACCCAGCCTGAACCGCAGTCCGAGTCTAAAATCTTCCCAGATGAGGGCACTTTCCGCCATCAGAGCCTGCGCGGTAAATCAGCTCGCGCAGCCTGGCCATTGTGCGCCGCGTTGTCAGAGAGTCAGCGCAAAGGGCCTTGATCGTCCAGCCATTCCCCTCGCTGAGCCGCCCGCAGCCCAGGTAAATGCTTTCGTTGTCCTGCCCCAGAGCTTCAATTTCTTCCTGGGGAAATGAGGTCGCGAATTCGCCCAGAGCAAAGCATGCCAGATAATGCGCATTTTCGTAGGTCATACGCATGGAGCTGAGGCTGGAATCGCGTGGACTGAGTGTGTAGCACTCCCGAACAAGTAGCCGTTCGTTTTGCCAGATATTGGTGTCCCAGCGAAGTTGCTCGTATTGAAATGATTCGCCGCTGGCCACGCGTCCAGGGCTTAGCCATTCGAAGAAAAGCAAGGATGCGTCAGACGCAACGTGCAGGTTGTTTTTCTGATGATATCTGGCACCCGCGTGCGGAATGAATGGCTCAGGGTAAAACTCCATGCTCCCGCCGGAAGCGACGCGAAATGTCTGCAGTACCGTAGCATGGTTGCCGTCGCGGGACCGGTAGACGCGGCTGGAACTCGGCGCCGTCAGAACCAGTCTGGCCCGTTCTTCCACGTCGACACGAATATCAATCTCGTCGTCGTCAAAAACTCCCGCTGTCGGCGTCACCATGTTGACAACAAGGGCGCCTTCGTCCTCGTGCGGTTTACTGAGATGCAGCGGCGCGCGGAATGATTGCCTGCGTATGTAATTCACGCCATCAGACCGCCGCGCGCAGGTAATGTGGAAATGGCCCTTCAACGTTCGCCTTCTAAGTCAGTAACTGGAATGGTGTGCAGGCTCAAACGAAGAGATATTCGCGCTTCAGCCAGGCAATGAGATCGTCTTTGCCCTTTTCAGACTTAAGATCAGCGAAGAGGAAGGGACGTTTGCCACGCATCTTAGCAGCGTCGTGCGCCATCACATTCAGGTCAGCGCCGACGTAGGGAGCGAGCTCCGTCTTGTTGATCAGCAGCAGGTCGCTGGTACGTATCGCCGGCCCACCTTTGCGCGGGATCTTGTCACCTTCGGCCACGTCAATCACATAGATGTAGGCATCGACAAGTTCCGGCGAAAAGGTCGCTGAAAGATTGTCGCCGCCGCTTTCAATGAGGATCAGCTTCAGATCCGGATGCCGCTTTTCCAGTTCGACAACGGCCGCCATGTTCATGCTGGTATCGTCACGAATAGCCGTGTGCGGGCAGCCACCGGTCTCAACACCTATCACGCGATCCGCCGGCAAAACATTCTGGCGCAGCAGGAACTCCGCATCTTCGCGGGTGTAGATATCGTTAGTAATAACAGCCAGCGAGATCTCATCCTTCAGCCACTGGCAAAGGCGCAGCACGCACATCGTCTTGCCGGAACCGACCGGGCCACCGACGCCGATACGCAGGGGTCCGGATCTGTCGTCACCGGCAGAACCACAAAAATCCTGGTCCAGATCTGCGTTGGTAAGTCCAGCGTCGCGCTGGTCAGGAGATGAAGAGTCGTTCATGGGCGCGGGCGTGGCGCATAGAGGATATTTCCAGAAGTGGATTAAACCAGCCTATTCGCTCTGGAGGCGCGACAAGGATGGGCTCAATGCGCGGGGCGAGCGCGGAAACAGCGCGACGCAGGATGAGCTGACTGCGCTCCTGTCCCATTCGAATCAGCTTCATGGAGGCTACGCAATAACCGCTAATGGTCTGATAGCCGAAGGCCATGGCGGCAGCCGCGACAGGAAGCGCCCGTAGTTCGAGAGCGCAGATGATAAGGTGATGACAGGGTGCACCGCCATTCTCGCTAGGAGAAGCATATATGATCGGAAAAGACGCGGGATCCAGCTTATGGATGAGAGCGAGCCGTCGAGATCCAAGCTGGCGACTGGCCTGGCGCATCTCAGCGGCCAGCTTCCAGGCTTCCAACTCGTCGTCCAGAGTGCGCAGCGCTTTCAGGTCTTCCTGCGCGGCAGCGGCATGCGCTCTGGCCAGGAACGGAAGTTCAAACGCGAGCAGGCCGGGTAAGATCTGTTGATGGAGAAAGCGTTCCAGGTCTTCCGGGTTGCGGATTAGTTCGCGCTGAGTCAGTTCCTCAAGTCCCATAGAGTGCGCGTAAGCGCCGGAAGGAAACTGTGAGTCATTGACCTGCAATAACCACGGCAGCCATTCAAAGCTGGTACTCTGCGAGGAATCAGCTGGCATGCGGCACCGCGCGTAAAGGATTAAAGACGACTATCACTTCCTCGAATGACCAACCTTCGCGCTCGAACAGTTGGGAGATAGCGGGATCTGGAAGAGTCCGCAGCCAGCCTTCCGTAATCTGCACAGGAAAATGCAGGTTGCCGATCTTCCACCCCGCAAGCGCGGCAAAGGCGGGGTCATTCTGCAGTGAAACCTGATACACCTGCTCCGCCTGCTGGCAAATGATGTAGTCCGCAAGCTCCGTCTGATGAAAGACGCTGCCATGGCGCAGCCGCGATTCCAGATCAAAGCCAAACTCAGTTCCATCCTCGGCATGTCCACGCCAGCGCCGTTTCAGAAAGAGGGAGCGTTCTGCAATGAGCTTAATTTGTTCGGCTTCGGGACGTTGCGATTTGTCCGAAACCATGCGGTTGATGATCTGCATCCGTAAAAGCGTGCAGGCTAGAACAGGAAGAACCGTTGCGCCATAGGCAGCACAGCAGCGGGCTCGCATCGGAGTTCGCGGCCGTCAGCCTTTACGATGTAGGTTTCCGGATCGACCTCGATTTTCGGCAGGTAATTGTTCCAGAGAAGATCCTTCTTTCCGATACCACGGCATTTCTTAACCACGCCGAGCGTCTTGTTTAAGCCAAGTTCGCGGATACCGCTATCCAGAGAAACAGCACTTACAAAAGTAATACTCGTCTTGTACTTGGCGCGACCATGCGCGGCGAATTGCGGACGGTAGAACATCGGCTGCGGCGTGGGAATACTCGCATTGGGATCCCCCATATTGGCCATGGCAATCAGTCCACCTTTTAGGATGACTTCCGGCTTTACTCCGAAAAAAGCCGGCTTCCAGACGACCAGATCGGCCAGCTTGCCAACCTCAATTGAGCCGACTTCGTGCGCAATGCCCTGGGCAATCGCCGGGTTGATCGTGTACTTTGAGATATAGCGCAGGGCACGGAAATTATCTGCTTTGGGATGTGCTGCATCCTCCAGCTTGCCGAACTGCGTCTTCATCTTGTGCGCTGTCTGCCAGGTGCGCGTAATGACTTCGCCAATGCGGCCCATCGCCTGGCTGTCGCTGGACATGATGGACATCGCGCCGAGATCATGCAGAAGATCTTCCGCCGCGATGGTTTCCGGGCGAATACGCGACTCCGCAAATGCGACGTCTTCCGGAATCTTTGAGTCCAGGTGATGGCACACCATCAGCATGTCCAGATGCTCGTCGATCGTGTTGACCGTGTAGGGACGCGTGGGGTTTGTGGAGGCGGGGAGTACATTCGGCTCGCCGCACACACGAATGATATCGGGCGCGTGGCCTCCTCCGGCACCTTCCGAGTGGAAAGTATGGATCGTGCGGCCTTTAAAGGCACCTATGGACGTTTCGACAAAGCCCGCTTCGTTCAACGTATCCGTGTGGATCGCGACCTGAATGTCCAGCTCATCTGCAACTCCCAGACATGTATCAATGGCCGCTGGAGTGGTTCCCCAGTCTTCGTGAAGCTTAAGGCCGATGGCCCCGGCATGAATCTGCTCGCGCAAAGGTTCGGGGGTAGAGCAATTACCCTTACCCATGAAGCCCAGGTTCATCGGATACTCATCCGCGGCTTCCAGCATGCGCTGGAGGTTCCACTTGCCAGGGGTGACCGTGGTCGCGTAGGTGCCATGCGCGGGGCCGGTGCCGCCGCCAAACATGGTTGTTATTCCGCTCGCCAGCGCGTGCTCAATCTGCTGAGGGCAAATGAAATGGATGTGCGTATCAATACCGCCTGCCGTGATGATGCAACCTTCACCGGCAATGACTTCCGTCGCGGCGCCAATCACCATGCCGATACCATTCTGCAGCAGCGGATTGCCCGCATGGCCGATGCCCACGATGCGACCGTATTTAATGCCGATATCCGCCTTGATAATCCCCTGCACGGGATCGATAATCAGCGCGTTGGTGATCACAAGATCCAGACAGTCTGCATCCAGCGCCAGAGGCGACTGGGCCATGCCGTCGCGGATAACCTTGCCGCCGCCAAACTTGACTTCATTGCCATAGCCGCCCTGCTCAGCAATCAGGTCGCGCTCTACTTCAATAAAAAGCTCCGTATCGGCCAGGCGCACCTGATCGCCCACGGTAGGGCCGTACATGCTGGCAAACTGCTTGCGGCTTATTTTCATGCGGGCAAAGGTCCGTTCACAAGGTTATTCAGGCCATAAACTTCACGCTTGCCGGCAAAGGCGACAAGGTTTACCTCACGCGTATCGCCCGGCTCAAAACGCACGGCGGTGCCGGCGGGGATATCAAGCCGAAATCCAAGTGAGGCGGCTCGGTCGAAAGTCAGCGAGGTATTCACCTCGTAAAAGTGGAAATGGCTGCCGACTTGAATGGGGCGATCGCCCACATTAGAGACAACGAGAGTCTTCGTGGCAAGGCCGACATTGGCGTCCAGATCGCCCGTCGTCGCAAGGATGTATTCTCCAGGGATCATAGTGGTAAGGCAGGGCAGGCAGCCTGGCGTTATCGAATGGGATTATGTACCGTGACCAGCTTGGTCCCGTCAGGGAAGGTCGCCTCAATCTGGATGTCGTGGATCATCTCCGGCACGCCTTCCATTACATCGTCGCGCGTCAGAATGGTGGAACCGTAGCTCATCAGCTCAGCAACAGTACGGCCATCACGGGCACCTTCGAAGATTTCCGAGGTTATCAGGGCGATTGTCTCGGGATGATTCAGCTTTACCCCGCGGGCGCGGCGGCGTCTCGCGAGATCGCCCGCTACGACAACGAGCAGCTTTTCCTGTTCACGAGGAGAGAGATGCATGAATAAGAGGTAACAGAATTGGTAAGGAGAATTGCTCGATTACATCCAGCGAGCGCCGCATAACAACAGGCCAGTGACTGCAACGGCAGCACCTGCATAGCGCACTGCCATGGGAGTCTGACGTGTGAAACCATAGCCAATCGCCGCGCCAAGGCTTAGCAGGACGGATGCACCTACGCACATTCCAAGTCCAAAAAGGGTGCCCGTGCCTTCAATGCCATGCGCATTACCATGCCAGAATGCCACAAACCCTACCAGGCCTAGCAGCAGTGAAGCAGCAGCCCGATGCTGATACAAAAGGATGACGCCCATGGCCAGAACGGAGAAAGCAAGCCCGGGCTCCAGCAAAGGCACTGCTATGCCAATACGACCCGCGACAAAACCCAGCGCCATGGCACTGACGAATGTCGCACCAAGGGCCAGACCGCGACGCTTCCCGAGGCAGAATGCCAGGCAACCCACAGCAAGGCACGCTGCCAGATGATCCATGCCGGAGAAGGGGTGAGCAAAACCACTCACCATGTTAACCGTGTCAAACTCATCTACTTCGTCCAGAGGATGGTCATGGCCTGGATGCGCCTGACTGGCCACGGGGGCAAACAGCAACAGCATGGCGGCCAGTGCGAAAAGTCGGAATAAAGCGATAGAAGAAAGTTTCATAAAGCGTTGCGACGAAAGAAGAAAGCAGGATTCACACCAACTGGTAGAATTCGCGGTTACGGATATTGCTCTTCGACAAAAACAACCGGCTTCTCGTAGATAACCAGCACAATGCACCCGGAATCACTGACAATACGATGCTCCGTGCCCGGCTGATTGATCACAAGGCTGCCGGCAGTAGCTGTACCGTTTTGATCACTCTGGGCACCGCTCAGTACAATAATGTGCTCATACCCCGTGTGACGATGCAGCGGGACTTCCCCTGCCTTCTCATACCGGATAAGAGCAGCGGTCGGGCCATTAACCCCGTCGCCGTACAGTCGGTGAATCTGAACGCCGTCGCGGAACGGTTTCCAGGGTATCTGTTGATACCATTCCGCTATATTAAAGAGATTCTGTAATTTGATTGGAGTATAGGGGGGCGCCTGACTTAAGTCTGTGTGAATCTCCATGAGTAGACCATTATAGCATAGCTTCAGGCGCTTGAAAAGATATTACTAAAAATCTTTCACCCTACTGAGTCAAAGTTTTAATAACTGCTTTCGAATCAGATACAGCACCAAAGACCCCACCCTGCATCTTAATCATCTTTAACGCAGCCAGATGATTTCCATGATCTGTTGCTCCGGTACAATCCGAAAGAAGCAGACATTCATAGCCACGGTCATTTGCTTCGCGCATGGTTGTATGCACACAAACGTCGGTGGTTATGCCGGTAAGGATGATGTTCTGAATGCCTTTACGTCGAAGCAACATATCCAGGTCGGTGGCATAGAAAGAACCCTTGCCAGGCTTATCAATAATGGCTTCACCCTCTATAGGGTAAAGCTCAGGAATGATGTCCCAGCCGGGCTCGCCGCGCGTCAGAATGCGACCGCACGGACCGACATCCCCGATTCCCGCGCCCAGTTGCTGACTGCGCCAGCGCTTGTTGGCGGGAAGATCGGAGAGATCGGGGCGATGTCCTTCGCGAGTGTGAATGATATGGAAACCCTTCTCGCGAAAGACTTTGAAGAGTTCCTTAAGGGGCTCGATCGGAGCGCGTGTCAGCGAAAGATCGTAACCCATTTTATCCACATAGCCGCCCTTCCCGCAGAAGTCGGTCTGCATGTCGATAACAATGAGTGTCGTGTTTTCCGGACGCAGGTCACCATTATAGGGCCACGCATAGGGATCTGCTTCGATATAGCTCATGATTTTCGTATAAATGCAGTCGATCTCCGCTAACAGAAGGGCGACCGACTGGCTTAGAACTTACAGGTGATGCCGCCGTGAACCTGGGCCATGTCCTCTTCACGCTTGCCGGAGTTGCCGCCGAAAGCCGTGTTGCCTTCGAGAGCACCTTCGTTGAAGAGGTGATAGTACTGGCCGGAAACGTAGGCAGTCCACTTACCAGCGCACTCAGGCATGAAGGTAAGAGGAGTGGAGAGACGGATGCTGGTCGAAACGAGCGCGACACCGGCGCCGCCGCCAGAACCATCTGCCTTCTGATAGAAGTCCTCGTCGCAGATGTTGATGAATGTGGGCATTTCAACAGTCAGCGGGATGGTCTTGAACTGGTAGGTCGGGTCGATGCTGAGCACGAAGTAAAAGCTCTGCTTCGAGGAGGCGGAGTCGAACACAAAGGTGGACTTACCCGTAGTTTCAACGAACGCTTCGATTGCGGGATTCAGCGTAATGCCATAAGGCAGGAACTTATCCGCATAGCTCAGCTTGAAGTTAACATTCGTGCTGGTATCAAACGCGTTATCGCCGCTGATAAAGAATGTTCCGGTAACATCAAACTTGAAATCTTTCGCGAACGTCGTTGCAACGCCTACGAAAGGATCGGTTTCGTTCCAGTTACCAACATTGGTTGCATTGCCGGAAGCATGAGTATGAACACTGTTCCAGTTGCCGCCATACAGGTTTACATTGTTGATGAAGGCATTGGGATCTTCGCAACGATAAACATCATAACCCAGGATCAGCATGGGCTGGAAAACAACGCCCTGATTCTCAATGTTAAGACCGCGGGGCGTGATACGCTGATTCGAAACATCGATGTTCAGAAGACCGGAGAAACGGCTGGAGGCGGGCTTATCTTCGGACTTGGCTTTGGGATCCGGTGCGGCAACTTCCGGACCGGCAAAGCTGACGACCGTGGCGGAGATACCAAGCAGTGCGGCAGCGGCGACGAGCCGCAGCGCCCGATGAGCACCTTTGGACAAGGCCGCCAGTGTCTGACGGGATGTGTGATTAAGGAGGTGAGGCGTGTTCATTGCCACAGTGCCAAGCACGGAATATGCCAAGGTATATATATAGCGAAAATATCTAATGAAAGAATACGAATATGTATTGCCGCTATCTTGTAAGATGTTGAATTCCATCAATTAACCTCGCATTTTATAGCCTGCTATGGAACAAAGCGATAACGGAACCATTTTTAGCATTCTGCTCTTTTCTGCTTACTGACTCGTCCTATAGTGGGACAATTGACCTACAGCAGGACATTATACATGTGATTATTTTGTCCTGTTTTACTCTCTGGAACTCCTCCTTCGCTGCCTTCATCTTTAATGAGAGCAGCGAAGGCATCTGACGATTAATTACCGGCTTACTATCAAAAACTTACAGGTTTTGTTGGCAATGTTCAGCTTAGAACTTGCAGGTAATGCCGCCACGAACCTGTGCCATGTCTTCTTCGTACTTGCCAGAATTGCCGCCGGCAACAAAGTTACCATCTAGCACGCCCTGATTGAACAGGTGGTAGTACTGACCCTGCACATAAGCGCTCCAGTTGCCGCAATTGGCGGGCATGAAGCTGAGCGGGGTGGAGAGACGAATAGAGGTTGAGACCAGGGCCACACCAGCGCCGCCGCCTGTGCCGTCCAGCTTCTGATAGAAGTTGTCGTCGCAAACGTTGAAAAAGGTGGGCATTTCCACCGTCAGCGGGATAGTCTTGAACTTATATGTCGGATTGATGCTGAACGCGAAATAGAAACCCTTCTCGGAAGTCGGCTGATTGAGAACGATGGTCGCCTTGGCAGTCGTTTCGATGAAGCACTCCACGGCAGGATTCAGCGTGATGCCATAGGGCAGGAAGTGATCCATATAAGTCATCTTGAGGCTGACGTTGGAGCTGGTTTCGAACGAGTTGGTACCGCTGATGAACAAGGTGCCAGTCGCGTCAAAACGCCAGTCGTTCGCAAATGTGGTGGACACGCCTACAAAGGGATCATTTTCATTCCAGTTGCCCGCGGTCTTGCCGGACTCATGGGTATGTACGCTATTCCAGTTGCCCGCCAGCAGGGTTACATCGTTGATGAAGGCACCCGGCTCTTTGTTGCTGTAAACATTCAGAAACAGGATAAGCATCGGCTGAAAGACGACGCCCTGGTTCTCAATATTCAAACCGCGAGGCGTGATATATTGGTTGGAGATGTCCACAGTAAGCAGACCGCCAAGACGGCAGCCTGGGGGAGCAGCTTCGGTTTTGGCTTGCTTCGGATCGGGCGTCGCTACCTCAGGGCCCGCAAAACTCGCCGCCGTGCCGGCAGCGCTGAATAGCGCGGCAACAGTCAGGAGACGTAGCGCCCGATGAGCGCCTTTTGCCAAAGCCGCCAGTGTATGACGGGAGGATTGTTGAAGGGATTTAGGCGTGTTCATTGCCAGCGTACAAAGCAGCAGATGTGCCAAGTTATATCTAGAGAAAAAATATCTAAATCTGATTTTATGGACAGAGTTAATGATTTTCTAATACGCTCTCTATCAAACGCTAGTATTCTTTTTTATATGTTGATAGGGAACAAATAAATAACAAAGCGGGGTTCATCATTACGGGATTTATTTATCCTCCAGTTGTTGCATCTGTTGCACTGCGCAACAGATGTTCCACAGCACCACAATACTAAAACCAGCATGACCAGTTTCGGAATTACTGAACTTCGGCTCCGCGACGATAGATTCTGCTGCGATTCACACCCAATAGACGAGCCGCTTCCGAAACGTTGCCATCCGCCTCTCGCAATGCGCGCTGAATCAACTCTTCTTCCGCAGCACGCAGGTTAAGCGGCAGCGGCGGGAAATCCCGTGATGCCCTGCGTGTATCCGGAACATGATTCAGCACCGGCTCCGGCGCCGGCACGGCTTTGGCGGACGCCAGATAGAGATGGCGCGGTGTAATAGGTCCGCCACCGCTTTCGATCAGTGCGCGCTCGATGATGTTTTTCAGCTCGCGCACGTTGCCCGGGAATGGATACCGCTCCAGGCTTTCTCGCGCTTCCTGGCTCAGAAGCGGGTGATGCATACCCATCTCGCTCGCAAAAAGATTAAGAAAGTGCTGCGCAAGCAGGGGAATATCCTGCGGATGCTCGCGAAGCGGATAGGTTTCCACCGTATACCGCGCAAGTCGGTAGTAGAGATCGCTACGGAAACCGCCGGCAGCAATTTTCGTGGACATCTCTGCATTCGTTGCCGCCACGACACGAACGTCCACGCGCCGGGATCGCGACGCGCCAATAGGTGTGATTTCCCCATCCTCCAGTACGCGCAGAAGCTTGGCCTGCAGCCCGATTTCCATGTCGCCCACTTCATCTAAAAAAAGCGTGCCGCTGTCCGCAAGTTCGAAGCAGCCTTTGCGATCAGACGTAGCACCCGTGAAGGCCCCCCGCGTGTGGCCAAACAGTGTGGACTCCGCAAGGTCCGCCGGAATAGCCGCGCAGTTCACCGCAATGAAGGGCGCCTGCGAGCGTGGGCTTCCGTAGTGAATAGCCCTTGCAACCAGTTCCTTGCCCGTGCCGCTTTCCCCGGTAATGAGCACGTGAATGCCGGGGAACTGATGCAGCCTCTGGATGTCCGACTGTATTTTGCGCATGCCCGGACTTTCCCCAACGATGCCCGCCACACCCCAGCGCTGCGCATGCTGGGCGGAGAGCGCGGCGAGACGCTCGTTTGCTGTGCGACGACCGGCTTCGGCGGATTCGCGTCGGGCAATCTCCGTTTCAAGCTGGCGATTGCGCTCGGTCAACTCGCGTGAAAGCCGATGAATCTTCAGGTGCGTCTCGACACGGATCACCACTTCTTCGGCGCGGAATGGCTTTGATATGTAATCCACTGCGCCCGTGCGGAATCCCCTCAGGATGCTCTCGGTATCCTGCTTTGCGGTGACGAAGAGCACAGGGATATCCCTGGTCGCCTCATTTTTCTTTAAGATTCCACAGATCTCGAATCCGTCTCTCCCCGGCATAACAACGTCCAGCAGGATGAGATGGGGCAACACTTTACCTGCCAGCTTGAGGCACTGCTCAGCGCTGGATGCCGCAAACAGCTCGTAGCCATGAGGCTCCAGAGTCTCCGTCAGCACGCGGATGTTGACGGGCGTGTCGTCGACGATCAGTATTTTTTCCGGCATGTTGGTAGTGGAGAGTACAGGTTATTTGTGGAGCGGTATTTGGGCGACGATGCGTTGAATGGTCTCCAGGTCGTAACTGGAGAGGAAGCCGCGCAGGTGCTCGGCCAGACGCTTCTCGTTTGGGCCGAACTCTTCCATTTCTTTCAGGCAATTCTTCAGGACCGTTGTGCTGTGCAACTCGGCGGCGACGACCAGGCGATTTACGAGCTCTTCGGGCAATGAGATCTGGCTGAGATCCATGGATGTCTCGGAATCAGCCGGCGCAGGGATTTCCTTTCGCGTGAATTCCACGTGAAGGAGCGTCTCCAGCGCCTTGCAGATTCGTTCGATCCGGAACGGCTTGGCGATGAAATCGTCGCAGCCTGCCTCGTTATACATCTCACTTTCGTGCTTCAGCACGGAAGCGGACATTGCGACGATCTTTGGACTGCCGGTGCCAAACTCCTCCAGAATCCGGCGCGTGGCGGTCAGGCCATCCATTTCCGGCAAACGGATGTCCATGAAGACAATATCCGGGTGGAAAACACGCACGCTTTCCACGGCCTGGCGGCCATTTTCGGCAAGTGCTACCTCACAGCCGATAACGTCCAGAAGGGTGGACAGAACTTCCCGGTTTTCGCGAATATCATCAACAACCAGAGCGCGGACCGTGTGGCCGGGAGCAAGGCGTTCGGATTCCTGAAGCACAGATTTTGCAGCGCGCTCGTGATCATGCGGGTCGGCATCAACGGGCTGTGCCAGCGGAATCGTAAAGTAGAAGCGCGCGCCATTGCCTGCTTCGCTCTTCAATATCAGGTTGCCGCCAAGGAGTTCCACCTGGCGGCGCGCGATAGTAAGTCCAAGGCCGGTGCCGCTGTGACCGGCGGAATTCGGCCCCTGATGAAACGGCTCGAAGACTTTGGACTGGATGTCCGCAGGAATTCCCTCCCCCGTATCCGCGACTTCAAAGTGCCAGTCGGATGAGCCGGGGATGGAGGCCAGAGAAAACGTAATACAGCCTTTGCTGGTAAACTTCACCGCGTTACCCAGCAAATTAATAAGGACCTGCCGCAATTTGCCTTCATCACCTCGTACCAGCAGATGCTTTGCGCCTTCCAGACCCTTCACGCGCAGACCTATTCCCTTCTCTTCGCATGCCGGCTGAAAGATCGCTGCCAGATCATGAGACATTTCCACAAGATCAAACTCCGTGGTCGCGACCTCCATGCGCCCGGCATCTATCTTGGAGAGATCCAGAATCTCATTGATTAGCCGCAAGAGATGATGCGAACTGCTGGCGATGGTTGAAATAGCGTCACGCTGAAAAGAATGCAGCGTGCTGCTGTTGAGCAAAATTTGCGCGTACCCCAGAATCGCATTCATCGGTGTGCGGATCTCGTGGCTCATGTTGGCCAGAAACTCCGATTTCGCGCGATTGGCGGACTCCGCCTCAGCCTCGGCTTCCTTGCGCGTCGCAACCTCGGCCTGCAGCGCCTGATTGGAGGCGGCGAGTTCGGCAGTGCGCTCGCTCACGCGCTGTTCCAGATCATCGCGGGCGGACTTGATCGCGGCTTCAATCTTTTTGCGTTCGACGATTTCGGCAGAAAGTTCGCGAGTCGCTTCTTCCACACGCGCTTCCACCGCAGCAACCTGGCGGCTTTGTGTCCAGAAAAAGAAGCCGAGCAATGTGGTGATACATAGACCGGACCCCAGTGCGGCGTAAGGCTGCCATCCCCAGCGAGAATCTGCCAGAGCACGCGATGGCTCGAAAAAAACATTCCATACCCGGCTGGCGACGTGAACCTGCAACTGGAGGGCGGGCAATCCACTGCTT
>JBGGNE010000003.1:0-7591 GCA_041287705.1 Methylacidiphilales bacterium
ATCCAGATTCCCTCGGGGGCGACGATGACGTTGCCACAAGGAACGCTCGTGGCCATAACCCAGTCGCTGGGCGGCACTTACACGGTTCATCTTCTCAAGCTCGGCGGGCTGTGCCGTATCCTGGCCAAGGACGCGGATGCGCTGGGACAGGAAGTTTCTGCTTCGGGACCAGCAGGCGCGGCAGCCTCGGCGGAAGCAGGTGCCGTGCAGGTGAGCGAAGACGCTGTGTGGGAACAGCTTAAGACATGTTACGACCCGGAAATTCCCGTGAATATCGTGGATCTGGGGCTGATTTACAGCATGGAGATCAAGCCGGTGGAGCCCTCGGGCAACCTGGTGGAAGTCAAAATGACGCTGACCGCGCCGGGCTGCGGTATGGGCCCTTCCATCGCGGCGGATGCGCAGCATAAAATTCTTACGGTGCCTGGCGTAACTGACGCACAAGTAGATGTGGTCTGGGATCCGCCCTGGAGCGCAGACCGGATCTCGCCCGAAGGCCGCTCGCGCCTCGGCATGATCTAGCCAGCGCCAGCGTGACGCTGGACCCTGTAGCTGACGGCCCTTTGGGGGCCGTCGCCTGGGAATTGGGATGCGGGCCGGTTATTTGATTGGATTGCGTTTGGTTGGGAGTGGATCGAACGGGCAGGCTGGCGGGCGTAGTGGAGCGAGAGTATTTAAACTTATCCTTTATGATGCTGTATCCACCCTCTCTCACTCTGGGTTTTCTGCGAAGGATCACGTGCTGCATGGCATGGATGCTTCTGGTTTCAGCTTTATGTGTTGGTGTCCGGGCGGATGACGAGAAGATGTCCACCTTCTTTGTCGGGCGCTTGAAGTACAGCAGTAATAACGGCAACGATTGCGCCAATGTCGGCAATGATCTGGTGGCGCTGGTTTCGCGCGTCTCCACCATCAAGATGGCGGAAGAGCGGCTCGTAAAACTTTCGGATGAATCGCTGCATGAAACTCCGTTTCTGTTCATGAACGGCCATTTCGATTTCGTGCTGACCGACCAGGAAATCGCCTCACTGCGGTCGTACCTGGATCAGGGTGGATTCCTCATGGCCAGCGGTTGCTGCACCAATCCCGCCTTCCCCAAGGCATGGCGCCGCGAGATGGGTCGTATTTTCCCGGGTGAAACGGTAAAGCGCATAACTTACGATCACCTCATCTACCGCAGCTTCTATAAGATCGACTCAATTCGCGCCGTCCACGATCAGTCGCTGATCTACGTGGAGGGCCTGGTGCACGACGGCAACATCGTGGCCCTGCTGTGCGAGGAAGGTCTGTGCTGCTCTTTCTCCATGGATAACCGCTGCAACTCCAACCGCGGCGTCCCCCCGGAAATCGGGAAGAAGCTGGCCGTGAATATTGCGGTTTATGCCCTGACGCATTAACCAGATTAGGATCTGGCAGCAACAATATCGGGTGGGACGTGCCGTGGCGTGTTGGTGCTTTTCTCTTACTTCTGTTTCAGCGCGGCCTCATTCTGCCAGCGGCCCTGTAGTTCGATGCGTTTGCGTTCAGTGGGGATGCCGAGTTCTCGCCGCAGAAGCATGTGATGCAGCAGTCGCACGCCTTCAGCGCCGACCTGCTCGGGATCCAGTACGGGGCGGAGCATTCCCGCGGGGGCGCCCGTGTTGTTGAGGAAGATGACGGGAAGCCCCGGAAGCGCGAGCGGGGCGAGCTCATCGATCGTCAGCACGCCATCAATGCGTTCGCGCTCGGCCCAGGCCCGGATTTGGGTCGGGTTGCCCAGACCGCCAATGCCGTAAAAGCGGCTGCGCGTGCCGCCCTGCGAAAGAAAACCGCCCAGCCAGCGGTGACCGGTACGCGCTTCCAGCCTGGCATCGATGACGAGACCGATGCGGCGGCAACCCTGGCGCTCCAGTTTTTCGTAACCCTGCACGGCTCCCTGAAAGTAATCCATCGCCACGGAATGCATGGCCGGTTCATGCTCCAGGGCGCCGAGTGACACCGGAGCAAACTCCGCCCAGTCCCATCCCGCGAAAGTCCATAGCGTATCGGCCGGGCTGAAGAGCAGACCGCGCACGCCGCGATGAAACAGTGTACGGCTAAGCCGCCTTTGCATGGCCTCCGCGGGATCCAGCCGAAACGACTCCACGCTGTAGCCGAAAAGTCCCGCCTCGCGGCGCACCCCCAGCAGTATCGCGCGATTAAAGACGCGGCTGGACCGCTGATCGTCGCAATCCAGAAATGCCAGCGTGCTGCCACGCGATCTTGAAGATGCGGGTGCGGGTGCGGGCCCAGATCCCGAAGTTGCCCCTGCCGCATCCGGCGAAGATGAGGAACTGGCCGCCGCATCCCCTTCCCCCGAATTCCTGATCGAGCGATACGCCGCCAGCGCAGACAAAGTGGGATCCGGCCGATATCCCAGCTTTTTCACCGCCCACCGTACCTTCTGCGCCGTGGCCGCCGAAACCTGCGGAGATCCCCGCACGACACGCGACACCGTAATGTGGCTTACCCCCGCCATCCGCGCCACGTCGCGCAGGGTAGGTCGCTGGTACAGGCTCATACTCAATCGCTATCGTGAGGGGCGCGCGTTGGCAATGGTATTTCGTTGGACGTGCGGATTCGCCTACACGGGCAGGTCTGTCCACGGCCTGAGCTTCGTTTGCCGGGCGTGGAACATGCCGATGGCTATCGATAATTCCTGCCAGGTTGAGGTCTCGGCAATGCGATCCATATAGAGGTTTCGTCGCGCTACGTGCTCAAGCTGAAAGGACCAGTAGAGAGGCATGAGCGGGTTGATGAAAAGCTCCGATCCGTGAGTACGCTTCGTGGAGTGGCGATCGCCGTACCAGCCTTCCGTCGCCGTGAGGATGCTGGTATTAACAATGCTGGGATGGTGCGACATCCGCGACTGAGCATAGCCGCAGGCTTCGCGATAGAGCTGAAATTCTTCCATCTCCCGCATCAGGCTCCACGTGCCCAGGTAACCGCCTTCCGCAATCAGTGCCGCCACGTTCTCCAGAAAGTGCGCGTGGCAAACCCCATGGAAGGTATCCACACCAAAGCCGATGCAGATGAGCAGCTTGCGGGCGACATCCTTCACCGTGTGCGCAGCGTAGAGACTCGCCATATCCTCCTCGGGAGTTCCCAGCCCGATTTCATCTCCACGCATCAGGCTGTCGGTGCCGCCATCTATCAGGATAAGCGTGTCCGGCTTCAGCTCCTCCACCAGCCACTGATAGGCAGCGGCGACTGGCCTGGCGCCAGCCCGTTCGATCGCGTAAACCGGCGCTGGTTCGTACCGGGTCGCCATCCATTGGGCCAGATAAAGCTCGGGGAAATAGAGCAGCGGACCCCAGGTATCGGGCATTACTTTCAATAACGATGGAACGGGCCGCTCCCCTTTGCACGCCGTCAGATCCGTAAAGGTGAGGCTGGCCAGGTGAACCTTTTTGCCCTGACTCTTCAGCCAGCAGTAGAGAGGAATACCGCTGTAGATATCGAACCCGCCGCCCGCACCAGCCAGAAGGACGGTTTCCGCCTTTTCCAGTTCATTAAACACGGGCAATTTCATAGAAGTGGGCCTACCCGTCCGAAGAGCAGATCTGGAAAGTAACGCGTCTTGATCCCACAGCGAAGGACAACAACTGAGCACAACCGCAGAAGGAGCCTAAATCCACTGGAGCGACGAAACGGGCCTGCGCAACACAGGCGCCTTGGGAGCAATCAGTTCGCATGCCTCTTTAAAGAAAATCAAGTAGATGCCATTATGATATGCGACTCTTATTACTCAAGCGAGTCAATACTATTGTCGGAAGAAGAAAATTGACTCTTACGAGCTTTTAATCGCTTTATCCAATAATCTAAGGGATCATCCATCCTCCATTCCGCATGTTTATATACTGGCCAAGTCTTTGCCAACTTCAACCAATCAATAATAATTTCCGTTTGAGGTATATTTAGCTCCTCAAGTTGGCTACATTTAATTGGGTCTACCTTGCGGAAGCTTTCAATTGAAAGCATGGAAATGTCGACCGTTAGATAGTCTACTACAAGTACAGCTGTTACATGTCGCTCAATATCTCTTCTGAAAGCAATATCGTACAGCACCAGGCCTAAAGCACTCGGAGTGTAAGTAGGTATTAGTGAAGATAGCATTTTCCTTAGTTGGATATATTCGTCACGATCCATTTGCTTTTGGTAGAAAGCACGTGCCTTATTCCATTTAGGAAAATGTATCTGGATACTAGACAAAAGCTCTTGGTTATTCATCGAAACAACAATATCCATGCTCCTCGTGCAGGTAAAAGTGCTGCTCCTCCTAATATCGCAGCTGGGGGAACTATCAGAATGATCAAATGGCTGCTCATTTAGCGACGCACAAAAAACAGATCGGGAAACCGCCTGTGGGGCGATCTCCCGATCTGTACGAATGCTAAGGACACAAGGTCCGAAAAGACCGGCGCGGAATTAATCAGACCAAGTTCCGATCCATCAGCTCAGGCGCGTGGGCTTGGGCGTTTCTACCTTGGTTTCCGGCAGGTGATCGTCGTGCAGGCCGTTGGTGATCTTGCCGCTGTCCACCGCAACGTCGGAGATCAGGGATTCCAGTCCCTTCGACGTTACGCCGGATTCCTTCAGCAGGAAATCAATGACGGGAGCCTGCGCGCGGTAGGAGAGCAGTGCCTGCGAGAGGCTGTCCACCGGGCCCTGGCCGTGGGAAGATCCACCGTTCTGGTTCTGGCTCAGCGGATTGCCGGCACCGCTGAAGTGCACAATCTTGACATTGCTTATGCTCTCCATCGGCTTGGTGGCGGCGGCGATAATGTGAGGCAGTTGCTCGATGGTGGCCAGCTTTACGCGCAGTTGCATCACTTCCACGCTCACCAGGTTTTCGGCTTCGTTCTTCTCGCGAAGGGCCTTGGCCTGCAGACGCGTGCCTTCGGCGGAAGCCTTCGCCAGTTCGAGCTCGGATGCGGCGCGGGCGCGGGCTTCCATCAGGACGGCTTCGGCGCGGTTTTCGGCGGCCTTGCGCTCGGCGGAGGCCTGCACGGTGATCTTCACCGCGTCCTGCTGCGCTCTTTCCTCGGCCTGCACCAGCGAGATCTGGCGGGAGCGCTCGGCTTCCGCCACGGCCTTTGCGGTGATGACGCCTTCTTCCGCCTTTACGGCAGTGGCGCGGGCTTCGGCGGCTGCGGCCTTGGCATGATTCTCCTCCTGGCTCTTCTGGGCCACGCGGATTTCCTTGTCCTTGGTCGCGATCTGCACCTGGCGTTCGGCGGCAAGCTGCGCTTCCTTTTGCTGGCGATCGGCCTCGATCTGCTGCGTGTGCACCATCTGCTCGCTGCTGATCTTGATCTCCGTAACTTTGCGCTCGGCGTCGATTGCGGCCATCCGGGCTTCCTGATCGCGCTTGGCGGCAATGATCTTGAGGTCCGAAGCCTGCTGGGCGCGCAGTGTCTCCACCTGTCGCTCCTGCTCCAGGCGCAGTGTTTCACCCTGCAGATTCAGCTCCAGCGTTTCGCGCTCGGCGTCCACCTGTTTGCGGCGGATTTCCACCTGCGTGGTGGCTTCAGTGGCCAGACGCTCTTTGCGGCGCTGCTCAATCTGCTGCGTCAGTTTCGCGAGACCCTGGGCGTCGAACGCGTTCTGTTCCTGAAAGAAGCTCTTGTGGGTCTGATCCAGCGACGTGAGGGAGACCGTCTCCAGCTCCAGGCCGTTTTTGGAGAGATCGGAAGCCACGGCGCTCTGCACCTTCTGGACGAATTCGGCGCGGCGTTCGTGAAGCTGCTCCAGGGTCATTTCGGCGGCCACGGAGCGAAGGGCGTCGACGAACTTACCTTCCATGAGGTTCTTGACCTCGATAGGGTTCAGCGTCTTGCTACCCAGGCTGCTGGCGGCCATGGCGATCGACTCTTTATTGGGCTGAACGCGTACGTAGAATTCCGCGTCGACATCCACGCGCATGCGGTCCTGGGTGATCAGCGCCTGCTCGTTGCGGCGGGTCACAGTCAGCTTGGTCGTCAGCATGTTGACGGCCAGAATTTGCTGCAGGCCGGGGATAACCAGAGAACCTCCGTCCATCACCACCATCTGTCCGCCCATACCCGTACGGACGTAGGCCCGGTCTTTAGTAGCCTGCACATAAAGGCGCGTCAGGATCATCACGAGGGCAAAGATGCCGATGAGCACCGTGCCGCCCACTGTGAGAATAAGGATGAGGTTTTCCATAGGGAAGTGAAGAAGTTAAGGGACGAGCTAAGGGGATTTATGAGACAAGGGAATAATAGGTGAACTCCGAAGATTGACAACACTAACTGGAATAATTCAGCCGCATTTGTTGCTTATCCCCTCAGGATCAGCGGCATAGAAATACAAAAAGCGGAGCCACGGAGTTATTCCGTGTTCCGCTTTTGTATCGCCGGGATATGCTCCAACGCCTCTGTTCGTACCCGTCTATTTCTTGCCGAAAAGCTGCTCCTCTGTAAAAACGCCGTCCTTGATTACCGTGTCGCGCAGGCTGTCTTTATCCGCCGCGGAGACTTCCAGGAAGATAGAGGGCACCTGGACCTTGCCGTTATCCAGCGTGTCAGGAGCCACTACTATGCGCTTGGTGGCCATGTTGACCGCGAGATCGGCGGCCAGGCTGGCGAGCTTCTTCATGGGCTTGTAGATCGTCATGGTCTGCTCGCCGTTGACGATGCGCAGACAGGCGGAAAGGTCCGCATCCTGCCCCGTTACCATAATCTTGCCGGTTTTGCCTTCCTCGCGCAGCGCCTGAATACCACCGCCCGCAATGCCGTCCGCCGATGCCAGAATGGCGTCGAAATCGGATCCGTGCTTGGTGATGGCCGCGTTGACAATCTTCTTGGCGGCTTCCGGCGACCAGTCGTCGCACCAGTCTTCGTGAATGACTTCAATCTTGCCGGCCTTGATCAGAGGATCCAGAACTTCATCCTGCCCCTGCTTGAAGAGGAACGCATTATTATCCGTACGCGAGCCGTACAGGCGCACAATCTTCGGCTTTTCCTTGCCCGCGGCGGCCAGTTTATCCACCAGATACTGGGCCTGCACACGGCCGACTTTCACGTTATCGAAGGTGACGTAGAGATCGAGATCGCAGTTGCGGATAAGGCGATCGTAAGCCAGCACCGGCACGTTGGATTCATGCGCAAGCTTGACGCCTTTGGCCATGGCGTCGCCGTTATGCGCGATAATGACCACAACATCCACGCCCGCCGTCAACAGGCTTTCCACATCGGAGATCTGCTGCGTGTCGTTGCCATTGGCGGAAAGCACGCGCGTATCAGCTCCCAGTTCCTTGGCGCGGGCCACAAAGTAGTCGCGGTCGCGCTGCCAGCGCTCCTCCTTCACCGCATCCATGGAGAGGCCGATAACGGGCCGGCGGCCTTTGCCCGGCGCACTTGCGGCTTGTCCGGAAGTGCCGCCGGAACGACTTAACGCCGTGCCGATCAGCACGGAGAGAACCAGAGAAATGACGACAAGGAGAACGCGGAACTTCATGGCAAATGGAAAAGGAAGGAGGAGGAGAGGAGGGGTGCGATTCAAAGTGGAGCAAAGGAGCGAGAATATCGGCAGTAACAATCCAATGTTC
>JBGGNE010000004.1:0-53350 GCA_041287705.1 Methylacidiphilales bacterium
GACGTTGCGTTATAAACTGAATTCGTAGAGCAACCCGTTGCCTTGTCGCAATATATGAGAAACTTTTTTAACGCAACGTCCGCTACGCCGCGACGACCGCAACGGGGGGAAATAGCTAAATTCCAACGCTGCTCTCGCCCAAAAGCGATCCCAGTCTTTGTACCAATTAACGTCTGCGATTGGTCTTACATACTTTGGATGAGGATTTTTTCACCACCAAGACACGAAGACACCAAGTTTCGGAGGGGAATCCCTTATCTTTGTGCGTTTGGTAAGTTGACCATCTACCAACCGCATCCCCTGTAGCGGAATGCCTGCTGGATAAAACAAAACGGGCTCAGCGAGAAAAGAATCTCTCTGAGCCCGAGGTGATTGTAGCGTTTTATCGCGTGCTATCGAGTAGCGGTTGGCTTTGGCGCGGCAGGTGCGGTGGCAGGAGCCGGTGCCGGCTGAGGCTTGGCCGTGGTCGGATTGACCAGCTTGACCACCGCGATAAGTGCGATGATGAAGATGATGATAATGACGGCGATAATGCCACCCCACAGAATGACCGGCGAAACGGGCGGCTTAGGCCCCACGACAGGAGAGAGAGTCTTGCCTGCGTCCTTCTTCAACGGATCTGTCTTTGAGGGCGAAGGGGGGGTGCCGGGTTTATCAGGTGTAGCGGCCGCCGGCGAGGAAGCCGAGCTTTTCGCCTGAGTGATGGGCGGCATGCGGCTGCCTTTGGGCGCACCTGTGGGAACCGCGGGCGGGCCGCCGGCTGCACCGGCTGGAGTTGGCGCAGGCGCGGAAGGTGACGGCGCGGATGCCGAAGCGGAAGGAGCAGACGCGGAGCTGGAGCCCGAAACCGGCACGCCGGGCAGGGGGCCTGAACCAGCGCGACCGGGAATGCCGGCGGGCGGTTGCGGCGCGCGCTTTTTGGCCCAGCCAGGTTGAGGCAGCGCGACCGTATGCGCCTCCATAGCGTTAAACGGAGCGGCAGCAGAGGGCGCGGAAGGTCCGCCGGGAGGCGAGGTGAGGGAAGAGGTGTCTTTACCAATGCCACCGCCCACAGGCAATCCCGGACGATTGGCACCAGGGCTGGAGGGAGCGCCGCCCATAGGCGTGGGGGGCGGACCGCTGGGGCCGCGGGGCGGCAGCTTGGGCGCACGCATGGGAGGCACGGCTGGGGTGCTTCCTGGCGGGCCCGCCATCGGGATCGACGGCATGTTGGCCGGAGGCGCGGATGGAGCAGACGCTTCTGCGGAAAAAGAGGGCGTGGAGGGTTCCGCGGCGGGAGTCTTGCGAATGACCGGCATCTTCATCGTGGCGCCGGACCGTACGTCCAGATCCTCGATCTTGCGCATGCCCGGACCACCCGAAACACCGAGTGCGCTGGCGCTGGTGCTGACCGACGGCCCGATGGGCGGGCGTGCGGGCGGCGTGCCACCGGGGCGCCTCAGCGGTACTTTGTCCAGAGCTGCTTTGGCTTCGCTGGCCAGATTGTCGCTCAGGCCAAATTCGTTCTGAGGCACTGTTTTGGCGCCGCCTTTGTAGATGGGGTTCGCTTCCAGTTCACCGGCACGACGTACGGGAGTAAGCGGGGGGCGTTCCGGCGTAGAGGGAACGAGCGGCTCCGTGGGCAGCGAGCGCGCCTTGGTCATGTAAGGCGAAGAGGGAAGGCTGGAGGAGGTCACGCTCGACTTCTCGGAGTCTTCCGACCCGGGGCCGTCGCCCGCCAGGGCGGAAGGCACCACGGACTTCGGTTTCGTGCCCGAGACAGGCTCGCCGGCAGGGCGTTGTGGTGCACCCGGCAGTGCGGGAACACCAATGCTTGCCGCCTTGCGGGTAAAGGAGGGCTGTACCGGGGAGGGAAGTGCGGGAAGCGGCGTCTCGGATGCGGGTGCCGCGGGCTTGGAGGGAAGATTGGTATCCGTTTCCGGCAGGATGAAGTCGTCGACAACCACGTCGTCTGTTTCCGGCTTCGCTGTAACGGCTTCTTCCGTTTTGGAGGGTTCCGGAGCAGGTGTGGCCGGGACGGCTTCCGGCGAAGGCGCGGTTTCGGTAGCGGCAGGAGTTTCCGGTGCTGCGGTCACGGCTGCCGCGGCTTCCGCATTTGCTTCCTGAGCGGCGGCTGCGTCGGCGGCGATTGCGGCGGGATCTTCATCCCAGGCCAGGCCGGTAATGACCAGAGCAACGGCGTTCAGGAAGTAATCGAGCGCGGCCATACCACCCGGCAGCAGGGCGCCGCGGGCGTTGTCTTCGGTTTGGAAACCGACCTTGCGCGTCATCGCCAGAATGTAGCTGGGCAGAATACTGGAGAGCTCGGCAAGGCCTTTACAGTGCTTCAGTTCAACAAAGCTGTCATCGGTAGGCAGCAGTACGTCAATTTCACCCTCGCTGCCAATGACGATTTGGAACAGCAGCAGGGAGCCATCCGCAGTCGCCAGCTCCTTCAGTCCTTTGATCTCGGGCTTGATCGCTTCTGCGTCTTCGGGAAGGCCGGCGGTAATGTGGATAACTACCGGGGGAAAGGAGTTCCAGTTGGTCTGGCTCCAGCCGGCAATGGCATCACGCGCCACGGCAAAAGCGGGAGCGGCCAGCGTAGCGCCGGTCGAGACGGTCTCCAGATACACCGGCAGCTCAAAGGTCTGGGCTTCCGTGCTTCCGTCTTCAGCCTGCACCTCGTAGGTATCGCTCTCCATGCGCAACGGTGCGCTGGCGGTATTTACCAGGGTGTCGCCCAGCAGCGGTGCGGCTTCGCCACTGTTATAGCCTACCACAATGATGGACGCACGGTCCTCAATCTGCGGCTCGGGCGGGTTTTCTGCGTTCTCGGGTGCCTCCACGGGCAGCACGCAGGATTGTGCCATCAGGTAAATCAGCCGGTTGATGGCCCGGGTAGCCTCCTCAGCCTTCGTCTGGCCGCTCTGGCCCGGGGCGGACATCGCCTGGGATTGATCGAGCAAAAAGGCGAGCAGGGCTGGGTTGGCCGCTGTGGGTCGGGAACCGTAAGCCATAGACCGTGTTTAGTGAAAGTTCAGGCAGCGAGGGGGATAAAGGATAGGTGTGATGCGGCGCGTGCGGGAGCCGCATGTCACGTACAAAATGGTGCGGCGACCCCATGTTACAGGACCGTGCCAAAGCCATTCTGTCAGGCGCGTCTCTTATCGCAACGCCTTGTAGATTTGGCAAGTGCAAAAGTTTTCACCATTTGACGCATAAGCCGCAATGATGGGGTGAGAAGTGGCAAATCGTATCTCTTTCCATACCACTGCTTTCTGTGCTGCCTGTTCCACAAGCGGATAAGACAAAATCGCGAGAATTCGACACGTTGACGCAAAAAAATTCTTAAGGTCGTTATGCGTTTGCGATGGCGGGAGGGGTGGAAGGCAGTTCCAGCGTCTTTGCCAAAGCGGGACACAGCTCCGGATGGCCGCCCAGTGCCGCACGCACAGCGGCACGGACGCGATCGTCCGCGAGACGCGATTCGTCTTCGAACTCAATGACGCGGTCGCGATACAGCGCAGCCAGGGCAGGGTGCGCAAGGATGGAGGTCAGCTTCATCGGGCCGGGAACGTCGGCTGCGCCGATGCTGGAGAGCGGCCACTCGCGCGCCAGATTCTTCAGCAGGGCCACCAGAGGATCCTCCGGGCTCAGCCTGCTGGCCATGCGAAGCAGATCCGGCAGAAAGCGCAGGACGAGATCCACACTATAGGTAGTGGAGGGCGCGTCGACCGGGCGAGGGCAGCGCTCCTGCATGGCGGGCACAATCACGTCCGTGCCGAGATCACGTATATGGAGGAACTGACATGCGCGGTAGAGAATGGCCGCCGCCCACAGCGCGGCGGTGGGATCCAGCTCGGGCGCTGTGCCCGGGCAGTTGGCGCGCGCAAAAAAATCCAGATCGGCGATGACGCGCTCGGCGTCGGCATCATGCAAAGGCGTTGTAAAGAAGCCCGTGCTGACACGCGCCACGCCGCGCTCCAGCAGCTCAGTCAGGAAGACGGCCAGATCCATCGCGTTATGCTAGTGCCGTAAGCTTGCTACTGCGAGCGAAAAGCTCCGCATCTCTTCGGTTGAACTCGAGAATGGGGAGTGACTTATGGATGCTGCGATGCTGCCATCTTCTTCAGGATTTCATCGCTGGTCGTCTGTACAAGCTCCGGGCCGGTTGAATCGCTCACAGCATATCCTGGCTTAAACGTATAGGCCGTGGAAATGCTTTTGATTTCGCTTTCATTCAGCTTATGAAAATCCAGCAGTGTAAGATCCACCTGAAAGTGCTCTTTGCTGTTATTCAGACCTGAGGTCCTGGTTTGATTAATCTGAACGAATTCAGGAATGGAAACGCCTTCCTTTTGAATATTGTTACGATAAGTGCGGACATAGTATCCTGCATGCTCGCACCCGATGCGGATTTCCAGAGGCTGGCCGTTATTGTCAAAAGCCATAGTGTAGCGTTCTATGCCTTTTTCACCCAGTGATGCCACTAAGTCTTTTACTTCCTGGCTCAGCTCCTCGTCCCTCTTTTTGAGTGTGCCATTGTACATCACTCCTGAGGTCTGCTGCGTTTTATTGAAGATGAAGGACTCCGACTCGCTCCTGACAAATTCATCCATGGCAAATGCGGGGATGCCAATGGCCATTCCGATCAGAAATGCCTCCTTATAAGGGGCAATATTGACCTTATTGCTTTTGCCTGTCATATGCTCGGAGAAAATGTGTCCTTCATTGCAGAAATGCTCAATAACAATAGGTTTTCGATCTTTAGTTGTGTCTTTAAATACAAAAGTTTCCCTGATAATATAGCGCTTTGGTGCCAGATATATAATATCGAAGGTGGAAGTATTAACCTTCGTCTTGCTGATTCGCGCTACAGTATCCTCCAGCGTTTTTTCTAACAGGTCCGCGCGGTCCTTCTTGTTTTTTGCAAAGGTCTTCTGCTGCTCGGCGCTCTTCGTCTCCCCGGAGGCAAGCAGACTCTTCTCAGAAGCCTCATTTTCGATTGCCCCTGCACGCAATTCCGCGATCTCCAACTCCGTCTTCTTCCGCTTACGCTCGGCTTCTTCGGGATTGCCATGAAACGTCACGACGTGTTTCCACGAAGCACGGAAAGGTGGCAAGGCATCCCGCTGCCGCTGAAATATTGTGGTGAAGTCGTCATTCGCGGGCTGCTGAGCGAACGCCGGGGAGGAAACAGCTATCAACGCCAGTAGAGGCGTTAGTACAGACCGAAGATACGACGCTACATAAAAGGAAGCAGGCATGCAGTAACAGGTTGTGATAACTGTAGCAATCATACTGCGGGATGCTCCGCTCGCAACTCTGGTATATCGTTGCTGGGCTATCTTGAGCTGCCTTCCTCGACAGGAGATCGCTGCAATCAAGCATTGATCCCGAGGCCGCGGACGGGCTACAAAAGGGGGATGTCTCGGCACACTGTCGCCTCTGCTCGCGTTCCTGCTACTACGGCCAATCTTGGTCCCGGCTTTGATACTCTTGGTATAGCTTTAAATTTGTATAATACCGTTACGGTATTACGTGCTTCGGAAACTGCTCCTGCGGTTACCACTAAGAAGAAGGGCGCGACCGTTGCCAAAGCGGCCAGACTTCCCGCCAGTGCCGGCGTGGAACTGAGTGGCGCGATGGTGCAGGCGACAGCCGACGCGTATTTCCGTGCGGCGTATGTGGAGCCTTTTGCTTTTAGCGCGGCGATTAAAGGGGACGTGCCGCGCAGTCGCGGACTGGGCAGTTCCGTGACAGTGCGTCTGGGCTTGTCCGCGGCGTTGAACCTCCTGGCCGGCGAGCCGCTGGATCGCAATGGTCTGCTGGATCTGACTACCGAGCTGGAAGGTCACCCCGATAACGCGGCGCCAGCCGTCTGTGGCGGTTTCGCCGCATGTGGATCGCAGGCTATTGTGTCGGTGCCGGTGAAGCCGCGCCTCAGCTTCGTGGTGCTGATTCCGGAGCTGGTGCTGGAAACCAAGGACGCGCGCCGCGTATTGCCCGCGAAGGTGACACTGGCCGATGCGGTGAAGAACGTGCAGAACACCGCCGTCATTACCGCCGCGTTCTGTTCCGAGCGCTACGAGGTGCTGCGCGGCGCGTTTCAGGATACGCTTCACGAGCCTTACCGGGCCGAGCTCATTCCAGGTTTCTACGACATCATCAGCGCTGCTGAAGACGCCGGAGCGCTGGGCGCCTTCCTGAGTGGCGCGGGCAGCAGCATCATGGCTCTGGTTCTGGAAGATCAGCAGGGAGTCCAGACAGGCGCCGCGCAACGTGTCGCCGAAGCCATGCAAACCATGGCCAGCGAGTCGGGCCTGAAGTCCACTCCGCTGCTGCTGAAGGCGGACAATGTTGGGGTGAAGGTGACCGGGCGTTAACTGTCATCATTCCGCCACTGTGGGGGCAATGTAGGGGATTGGTAGCCCGCCAATCCCTGCGCTATAAGCTCTGTACCAGCCTTGGTACTTACTTCGGCAGGGCCTTGTTGCGATTCAGAAGCTCCAGCGCCTGAGGCAGGACGATGATCGTGGTGATCATGCCGATGGCGATGCCCAGGCTCATCAGCAGGCCGATGCTGTACATGCCGATATAGGTGCTGACAAGCAGCGACACAAAGCCAAAGAGCGATGTGAGACCGGTAAGGATGATCGCCTTGCCAGTGCTGCTGCTGAACATGCTGACGCAGCCGTCCTCGCGGAAGCGGTCCACAATGTAGACGCCGTACGCGACGTCGATTCCGATGATGAGCGGAAGTGTCACCACGTTGGCGGGGTTGAACTCGATATTCAGCACGATCATGAGGCCGGTGCGCCAGATGACGGCCAGCACCAGCGGGGCGATTGCCAGCACGATATACTTCCAGTTCTGAAAGTGCAGGGAGATCAGCACCACAATGGCCACGAATGCCCAGACGGCGGCGTGCACGAAGCTGAGACGCAGCAGGTCGATGTACTCATAGTTCATGACGGGCGTTCCCGTGACATCGGGCGCCACGGTGCGCAACTCATTAACAAACGCGTGGTTGGGCTCCCAGTCCCACACGTCTTTCTTGGCGTAGATAAGCAGGCGCACCTTGCCGTTGGGACCAAAGAACGTTTTGCGTACCGTCTCGGGCAGATCCTCTATCGCGATACCGCGATCGTACTTCATGGTCTTGAGCCACGCGACTTTCTCGCGGATGGCACCGAAGACCTCCACCTGAGCGGGGGTGAGGCGGGCGGAGACTTCGGCGTCGCTGAGTGAGTCGGCGGCCTTCTTCACGCGGCCGGTGGCTACAATGAGCTTGTCGAACAGATCCGCAATGGCCTTAGCCTTGTTGCTGGTCGACGACAAATCGCGCGCATCCCTGGCGCCGGAGGTGAAGTTCTCCAGCAACTGGTTGATGTCTTTGCGGAACGCCACGGCGTCTACCCGGGGGAAATCACCTGTTGTGGGGACTTTCTGCAGCGGCTCCAGAATGCTCTTGATGATAGGCAGCTTTTCATCCTGACCTTCGGGGATAGTGCGCAGAGCGCGGTCTTCCACCATCTGAACGCTTGGCAATACCTTCAGCTTCTCGTAGTAGTCGCGCGCTTCGGCCATGTCCTTGGCCACCACGCTGCAGAAAAGGGTGCTGTTGCCGCTGGCCTTAAAGAGCTCGTGCAGCACGCGCACGCTTTCCAGCTTCGGGTTTTGCAGGTGAAGCAGGTTGTAGTCGAACTTGACGTGAAAGATGCCGTAGATGGACAGAACGGTGATGATTCCGGAGATGATGAGCACCGGCCAGGGCTGGCTGACCAGCAGCTTATCCATGGGTGCCAGAAAGCCCCAGTTGGACGAGCCGGCCTGGGCCATGAGCGCTTCTTTGGTGCGGTTGCGATCGCGAAGCACAAAGATGGCGGGCAGAGTGACGAGGTTGGCGATCATGCACAGGATAACCGATGCGCCGGCAATGGCGCCCAGCTCGCGAAGCCCCAGGAATTCATTGAAGCAGATGGTAAGAAACGCGATGGCCGTGGTGCTTCCGCCCGTCACAACCGCTACGCCCGTGTGGCCAAGCGCCTGATTCAGCGCGTATTCCACCGACTTCCCTTCCGCCAGTTCCTCCTCGTACCGGCCCATGATCTGGATGCCGAAATCAATGCCCAGCCCAAGCACCATGGGGATGATGGCCTGTGAAATGACGTTGAAGTGACCAATTACCGTCATGGTAAATGCCATGGAGAGCGCCATGCCCATGCCCAGAACCAGCCCCGCGTAGATGGGGCGCTCCAGATTGCGATAGCTCAGCAGAAAGAGCAGGCAGATCAGCACGGAGGTGATGACCGACGCCTTGACAACGCTGTCGTTGGTCGTGCTCATCTCGTCGTCTCCCAGTACGGGTTCGCCGGTAAGGCCCAGTTTCATGCCTGGGTATTTCGCTTCCATCTCGATCAGAAACGCGCGGATCTTGCGCACCGTTTCCGTAGAAGGGGAGTGACCCATGTCTTCCATTTTGCCGCGTGTCGCCGTGATGAGCAGCGCCTTGCCATCCTGAAACGTCACGAACTCGTTCCTGGCCATCTCCGCATCCAGCGTGGCCTGGCCGTCGGCGATACTGAAGGAAGGCTGTCCGGAGGCGGCTTCCGTGCCGGAGCCTGACTCAGCAGTTCCGGATGCGGCAGGCTTGGGCGCATCATCCTGAGCCATCAGTGCCAGCGCGGGGAACCTGGCGTCGGCCTTGCCTTCCAGGCGATCTGCCATGAAGTTCAGCATCGGCTCGAACTTATCGACGAGCGGTTTGAACTGCTTCCAGTTATCACTCTCGCGCAGTTCGGGGTCTGCAAAGCGCGCGTTGGTAAAACTGAGCAGGCTGTTGAAATTGAAATCGATTTTGGAGAGAAAGGCCGTCTGCTGCTGTATTTTCTCCAGCTCATCAACGGACAGAAAGAACAGTGGGCGCTCCTTCAGGCGGGAGTAATCCAGACGACACGTAACCGTGCCGATATACGGCTTCAGGCTTTCCAGAAAAGCTCCGACCTCCAGCGCTGCCGTACGATTCAGCTCTGGCTTATCACCCTGAATGAGAACGAGATAAACGACGTCGCCGCCGAAATCTTTCTCCATCTCCTGGTAGGTCTTGTTAAACTTGCTGTTACTGTCCAGCAGTTGCGACGTGTTGTTAAGCACCTTGTAATTGGCTATGCCAACATAGCCGCATACAACCGTAAGCAATACAGACGCAATGAGTATCAGCAACGGCTGCGCATAGATGATCCGCGCCAGCCCAAGCAGCATTCTCTGAAGAAAGCGATGAATTCCGAACATTGGGCGACACTTTAGGGAAGCGTTGAGATCGTGCAACCTTTATCGCGAAGAGTGTTGGCACAACAGGTTGCATCTCCAACAGGGCGTTGACCTTGGCTGCAACGCGGCCTATTGTCTAAAATATAGCGCACCGCCGGGCCCGCTGTCTTGTGACAGAATGGCTTCTGCTTTCCACTCCTAATTATGCTCACCCGCAATCGCATTCTGCCGCGGAATCTCGCTGACATGTTCACATTTGCGCCCGCCAGGTCCGCCGTTGCGGCAGCGGCGGTGCTGGCCTGGATCATGCTGGGAATCAATGCATTTGCTCCAGGTGCCGCACGGGCCGCAGATCCCGCGGGCGATGCGCCGACACTGGCGCAGGAGGCCGCCAGCTCTGCCAAACTGCGCATTCTCACCTACTCCTACGGGTGGGACTTCTTTAACGATTACGCCGAGATGTTCAAGCGCAACGCCGCAGCCAAAGGCGGTCCCGCGCCTGTTATCAAGATTGAACCCGGCCAGTCCACGCGGCTGATCGAAGGTGTTGTGAAGGGCGATGCGGCCGATGTCGTTGCCATGACCTCCCCCGGCGATCTGACGCCGCTGGTAAAGGCAGGCCTGCTTGCTGCTGACTGGCAGACAACGCACAAAGCCGCCAGCATACCGTTCCAGACCACCATTGTATTTTTGGTGCGCAAAGGGAATCCGAGGGGCGTAAAGGACTGGGGAGATCTGGTGCGTGAGGGAGTATCGGTGATTGTGGCCAGCCCGTTGAACGCAGGCAGCGGCCGCTACAGCTATCTGGCGGCATGGAGTTTCCAGAAAGCCGCGGGCAAAACCGATGCGGAGGCGCGCGAATTTGTGAAGAAGCTCTTTACCGTCAACGCCAGCGTAACGGGTGGCGGGCGTAAGGGGTCCACCAGCGTATTTGTGGACAATAAGTCGCTGGATGTCTTGCTGACCTTTGAGACAGAAATCATGCGCCTGGCTAAAGAATACCCGGACAAGTTTGATATCGTGCGCCCCCCCACCAGTGTCCTGTGCGAATTCCCTGCCGCGCGCCTGACAAAGTACACGCAGTTACATGGCAACGATGCCCTGGCCCAGGCCTTCGTGGATCAGCTCTACACTCCCGAAGCGCAGCGCCTGGGTTGCAAACACGGCCTGCGCTCCATCCACCCCGATATCAGAAAGGAATTCTCTGAAACGTTGCCTCCCATGAAAATGACAGATGTCACTAAAGAATTCGGCCCATGGGCAGACATCATGCAAAAACACTTCGTACCCGGCGGCGAGTACGACAAGATGAATGAGACGGATTAGGTGGCGTTCACGAATGCTTATGAGCGTCCCTTCAGACCGCGTCTGAGACAATTTCCTTCCCAGGGCATTGCCTTGGGCTAGTGGCTGGGTTTACCGTGGCCGGTTTTGCCTTCCACGTCGAAGAGGGAGGAGACGGACTCGCCGAAGTGGACTCGTTTGATGGCTTCGCCGAGCAGTTCGGCGACGCTGAGCACGGTGAGTTTAAAGCCGTCAAACGGTTTAACGGGCGTGCTGTTGGTACAGATAAGCTCTTCAATCGAAGACTCGCGCAGACGCTTCTGGGCCAGCTCGCCCAGAACGGCGTGCGAGACACAGGCATAAATACGGCGGGCGCCCTTTTCCTTCAGGATCCGCGCGGCGGAGGTCAGGGTGCCGGCGGTTTCAGTAAGATCATCCACCAGGAGTACGTCGCGGCCCTTTACGTCGCCGATGACGTACATGGGCTCGATCTCAGTGGGGCTGAGACGGCGCTTGGCCACGATGGCAAGGTCGGTGTCCAGCATCTGGGCGTAAGCGCCGGCCATCTTCATGCCGCCAAGGTCGGGCGATACGACGACAGGTTTCTCGTCCTTGAACACCGTCTTGATGTAGCGATACAGAACCGGGGCCGCGTAGAGATGATCGACCGGAATATCAAAGAAGCCCTGAATCTGCTGAGCGTGCAGATCCATCGTGAGGATACGGTCCGCACCGCTGGCAACCAGAAGGTTCGCAACCAGCTTGGCGGTAATGGGCACGCGAGGCTGATCCTTGCGATCCTGTCGCGCGTAACCGTAGAAGGGCATGACCGCTGTAATGCGCGTGGCACTGGCCCGGCGCGCGGCGTCGATCATGATGAGCAACTCCATCAGGTTCTGATTGGTCGGCGGGCAGGTGGGCTGCAGAATAAAGACGTCGCGACCACGGATGTTGTCGTTGAACTTAACGAAGGTCTCGCCATCCGGAAAGGTGTCGACCACGGCATCGCCGCGTGGCACTCCCAGGTACTTGGCAATGGAGATGGCGAGCGCCATATTGGCGGTGCCGGAGAATATCTGGATGTCGCTACTTTCGCTAATGTCCATGGGGAGGAAGGGGGCGGGGCTCGGGCTCAGGAGGAGGGAGAAGGGGTGGATCTGGCTCAGGCGCCAGTCAGTAAGCAGATAGCATCCGAGCGGAAGGGCGGACTTTACATGAGTTCGCGCCATTGTGCAACATGATGCAGCCAATCGTCCACGCGGGATAACCAGCCTCGCGGGCAGGGATCGGCCGCAAAGCACCCAAAACCGTGCTTTCCAGCAGGGTAATCGTGAAACGCACTGGGAATGCCTGCTCGCTGCAACGCCTGGAACATGAGGCGGCTGTGCTGGATGGAAACCGTGGCATCATCCTCCCCGTGAACCAGTAGCGTAAGCGGCGTGCGGGATGTTACCTGGAGATGGGTGGAGCATAGCGTACGAAGTTCGGCCAGTTCCTCGCTTGTCCTCGGCCCGAAAAGATTGTTTGAGGAACCTGACGTGCTCAGCATCGAAATGACGGGATAAATAAGCACCGCTGCATTAGGACGGGCGCTTTCTCGATCGATGGGATCCGCCGCCGCCGGATCAACCTCTGAAGAAGAAAGCGCAGCCAGCATGGAAGCAAGATGCCCGCCTGCGCTGAAGCCCATAACCCCGATGCGTTGGGGATCCAGACGCCACTCAGCTGCGCGGGCGCGGAGAAGCCGCACAGCCCGGCTGGCGTCCAGCATCTGGCAGGGGTGATGGTAGCCATCCGACGCCAGGCGATAGCGCAGAATGAAGGTCGCGACGCCGCGCCGCTCGTAGCTTTCCGCCAGCTCGATCATGGCGTTGTCGAACGCATGCTCCAGGTAACCGCCTCCGGGTATGATTAGGAGCACTGGAGAAAGAGAATGCGACACCGCTTCTGACGCTGATGCGGATGGCAAAGGTAGAAGAGATCTGCGACGTCCCTGACCTGTCGGCGTGATAGTCGGCAAATCACTGTCCGAGGTGCCGCGGCTCAGGGGAACGCAGGATTGATTCCAAAGCGGTATTGCGGCACCGGCAAGGTGGTCGGGAATGGGAAAATGCGCCATAGGAAGAGGGAAGAGCGATACGCTGCAAATGAAACGCCGGGCTCCATCATCATTCTGATGACAGAGTCCAGCGTTGCATTGAATTGTATGGGCAGCTGATTCAGTGGCAGATTACCAGTCGCGGATCTTTTCCTTGCTGAACTTGTCCTTGTACTCGCCTTTTTCCGTACTGCTCATGCGGATCTCACTGAATGAGAGAGGGCCGGGAGTTGGGGGGCTGCCGGATGCCTGCGCGTTGGGAACTGGCGGCCCGGGAGGTCCGGGGGGGCCTGGAGGCCCCGGAGGTCCGGGAGGCCCCGGAGGTCCGGGAGGCCCTGGGGGACCAGGTGCTCCGGGCTTGGGTTCGCCTGCCATGGGATCGCCTTTTGCGGCGTCTCCCTTTTCGCCTTTGTCACCTTTATCTCCTTTTGCCAGAGCGTCTGCTTTGGCTGCGGCGGCTTTAGCTGCAGCTTCCGCCTTTGCGGCGGCATCAGCCTTTTCAGCGTTGCCGGGATCAGCCTTCGCTGCTGCGTCTGCTTTGGCAGCGGCGTCAGCTTTCGCCTGCGCATCTGCCTTCGCCGCGTCGGCCTTGGCAGCGGCGTCTGCTTTTGCGGCAGCATCGGCTTTGGCCTGAGCATCCGCCTTGGCGTTATCCACGGCGAGTTGCTTTTCCATTTTACCGCGAAGTTCCGCAAGCTTGTCGTTCGCTTTTTCCTGAAGCCTGGCGGCGTTATTCTTGCCCGGATCCAGCGCTTCCGCCTGTGCGAAGCTGCCGGCTGCTTTTTCCAGATGGCCAATCTGCTTTTGCAGGTCTGCCGTGGTGGGCGGGGGCGTGCTGGCGCGGGGCTTATCAATCGCTGTCAGCTTGTTGTCATCTTCGGGTTTAGGCTTATTCGCATCTGCACCAGGTGGTGGCGTGGACGGAGCATCGGGAGAAACACCCGCGATTTCCATTTCCTTGATGCCCACTTTGGCCATCTCTGTTGCCAGCTTCTTCTGAACTTTGTCTACCTCCTCCTTGGCGTGCTTGTTCTCCGGGTTCAGTTCCAGCGCGTCCTGATAGTTCGAGAGCGCGTCCTGATAATTCTTGGCGGCTCTGTCCGCACTGTTGTTCTTCTCGTTCTTATTATTGGGCGTCGAGTTGGCGAGTTCATCTCCGGTTTCCTGCTGCCTGTCTGCCAGGTCCACGGAAGTGCTTTCCAGCTCCTTCATTGCTTCGGCTTTCATCGCCTGGGCTTTCGGGCTCTTTGCGTCAAAAGCCAGTGCCTTATCAATGTCTTCCACTGCGGATTTCAAAGCAGCCTTCTTCTTGTGACCAGCAGCGGCCATCTTTTTGGAGTCGAGCGAAAAAGCCTTCGCTTCTTCCATCTTCTCCTCTGCCATCTTCAGCATGTCTTCGGAAGCAATCTTCTTGAATTCCTCATGCTCCTTGGCCAGTTCGATATTCGTGGGGGCCAGTTCACGCGCTTTCTCGTAGCTCTCGTGAGCGTTCAGATTCAGCTTTTCCCGGCTGGCCGCAGCGGCCTTTTCCTTGGGCTTTTCGACGTTTGCCGCCTTGGTGCGGAAATCCCGGGCCTGATCGCGAAGACCTTCGGAGAGAAGCTTTTTGCTCTCCTCCAATTTCGTTGTGGCGTCTTTATTCTCCGTATTCAGCTCGGTAATGCGCTGAAACGTATCCACTGCCCGCGTCAGCACGCTTACTTTGGAGGTGGGATCCTTGGCGGCTTTACCGGCGCCCAGCAGGTAGTCAGCTTTATTGATCAGGACTTTCTCCAGATCCTTCTTGGCCACTACCAGATTGTGCCTGGCGGTCGTGTCTCCACGCTCGCGCACGGCGCTTTCGTAAAACTCCACGGCGCGCTCCCAGGATACAATAGCGCCTTCGCCATTCTTGGCTTTGTTCAGGGACTGGCCCAGGCGATACTGCGCGTTGCCCAGGTGGGTCAGCGCCAGCGCCCTCAGCTTTTCATCGCGGCAGCCGGAAACTTCGGAAAATGCATGGATCGCCCCGTTGTAGTCTCCACCCGTATAGGCGGCGATTCCATAGTTGAACATCAGGTAGGGATCATCCGGGCGAGTCTGGGCGGCATCCCACAGCTTTTTGGCTGCTTCGCCGGGCTTGCCATCTTTCACCAGCTTTTCCGCCTGCTCAATGGTCAGCAGATCCGTGGCTGCATGCGCGACCGGCATAGAGGCTGCCATAAGGCCGGCGATCAGTAACGGCACCAGGGCGGTAGCTTTACTGCGCGCCGCGGTAACTTTGTTCGTTACATTGGCGGACTGTAACGTTACAGGTGGAGCTGTAGGGGTACCACCGCCTTTGGTGGGAGCGCCAGGCGTGGAGGGACGTGGTGCAGTTTTCATCTTGGTAGCCGATGGGGCAGGTTCAGGGTCGGGAAGAATGGTGGCAGACTTGGGGCGTGGCGGATTCTTAAGACGGGTGGAAATCCTCATGCCGGCAAGCAGCAGCACAATGGCCGCAGCCAGTGGAAGCTGAAACAGCTCGTCGTAATCTTTCAGGTCAATCGAGCCCATGTCGCGAGAGAGCGGCTCAAGTGATTGCACGTAGAACGTATTCCAGAAATTGTCGTCGTCCGGCACAAATTTGACGTAGCGACCGCCACCCGCCGTTGCGACACTGCGAAGAATGCGTTCATCAAGCCGGCTGTTGGCTCGAACGCCGTACTCATCGCGAACAAAGTCTTTGGGCGGGATGTTAAAGTCTTCTGGTTTGCCTTTAGGGGCAGGCTGCGGCACCGGACCGCCCTCGGAAGAGCCTACTCCTATGGTAAAGACGCTGACTTTATTGTTAACGTAAGCATTCTGAGCCGCAACAACAGGGTCGCCTTCCAGGTTTTCACCATCACTGATAAGAACGATGGCACCAGGCTTTACGTTGCTCGGCAGCTTTCCGTTACGGGTCACCAGGGCTTTGGACGCAATCTCAAGCGCCCCCGCCATGTTGGAGCTGCCACGAGAGATCGAATAGGTATTGGACTGCTCCAAAACTTCACGGTAGACCGTATAATCATTGGTGAGCGGCGCTGCAATAAAGGCATCACCGGTCATCAACACCAGCCCTATGCGGTCGCCGTGGCGCGACTTTATCCATTTATCCAGCGATGTCTTGATGGCTTCGAGACGGTTCGGCTTAACGTCACGCACCAGCATGCTCTTGGAAACGTCCAGGATAATGTAGAACTCCGCGCCGCTTCGCTCGGCATCCGTATGCTTTGGGCCAAGAATGGGGCGGGCTGCCGCAACTGCCAGCTGACAGAGAGCGACCACGGTGATCCAGTACTTCAGGCGTTTGCCGCGATGGTCCACCGTGTGGAGGATGCGCGACATGCGGTCTGGCGGGCCAAACATCGCAAGCTTCTTACGTGCGATGCTTTTGGAGTAAAGCCAAAGCGCGTAGCCCCCCAGCAGGAACAGAGGGATGAGACCAAGGAAGTAGGGATACGCAAATTTCATGGCAGGCGCAGCCAGACGGTTTGGCCGGAAATAAAGGAAAAGAGCAACAAGGCTGCTCCTGGCAGCACAAACCACATATAAAGTTCGGTGTAGAGGACGAAGTTTCGGTTATCCACTTCGCTGCGCTCCATCTTGTCGATCTGCCGGTAAATCTGTACCAGCGTACTGGTATCGGGCGCCTGGAAGTACTGGCCGCCTGTTTTATTGGCCACCTGGGCCAGCGGCACGCTTTTCAGTCGATCACCCGTGACGACGGTTTGCAGCGGTTTGATCTCCAGAGCATAGATGCGGACTTTCTTTTCCTTGGCAAAGTCCGCCGCTGTCAGGGGATTTACGCCGTAATTGTTCGCACCGTCAGTGACGAGGATCATCACTTTGGTGCGATCGGGGTTTTCCTCCAGCTTATTGACGCCGGCAATGATGCCATCGCCGATGGCCGTACTGCTTTTCAGCACAACCATCTTGTAAACTTCCTTGATCCAGTTGGGATCGGTGGTCAGCGGGCTTAAGAGATAGGTATAGTGCGCAAAACCGACCATGCCGATGCGGTCATTCTTGCGGCCGTCCACAAACTCCGAGATGGCGGAGAGAAGAGCTTCGCGGCGGCTGATCTTCTTGGCGCCCACCACCATGTCCTGCGTATCCATCGACCCGGAGCAGTCGACGACCAGCATGATATCAATACCCTTGCTGGGATCTGGCAATTCACCGGCCGGCAGACGGGGACGCGCCATGCCGACGCTGAACAGCGCCAGCGAAATAAAGAGGAGCGAACGAAGGATTTTCCCCGGTCCACCGGAAGAAGTCTTGCCCAGCTTGGTCAGCAGCCCTACGGATGAGTGGATAACGGCGCCCGCCGTGCCGTTGTTGCCGAAACGACGGAACCACCATACCAGCAGCGGCAGCAAAAGAAGCCACCATGGCTGGCCAAAACCGAAATCAAGCATTTGTTTCATCCGGCCACCTCAGTTTTGGCAGGTTCAGATTTGCCGGCCTCAGCTTCAGCTTTGCCCTCTTCTGATTCAACGGGCGTAGCTGACGGCGGCTGCGAAGGTTTAATTGTGCGAGCCGGTGCGGATGGCGCGGCAGTCGGTGCAGTGTAAGATGATGCAGCGGGCGATGCTGCGGCCGCAGTTGCCGCTGCGACGGACGAGCCCGTGGTTCTGATAAAGTCTTCAGCCGCGGAGTATAGCGACTCCATTCGGGCCGCATCCAGATCGCCCAGACCGAATTTCACTCTGTCGCAACGGAACAGAAACTCGGCCAGCTTTGCGCGGTGCGCAGCGTCCAGATGGGGGCTGTGCTCCGCTTCATAGAGGAATTCTTCCGTAGAAAGACGCGGCGCGCGAAGTCCGAAGCGGGCCTCAATGTAGCTGCGCAGAATGTCCGAGGATTCCCGCACGAAATCGCGTACCGCACCCTCATCAATAAGATGGCGAATGGCGGAAAGGCGCTCCAGCGCGGAAGTTTCCGGAGGCACGGGCTGAGCCTGAAAGGGCAACATTTTCTTGCGATAGAGCCGCCGGAAAACGAAGAAAAGCGGGACCAGCATCACCAGAACCGATGACGCGATAAGCCACCAGTACCACCATGGCCCGTCCGGCGTCTCCATCCGCAGGTTCTCAATGATATCCTGCTCGGAAGGGCCGGGTTTTGCTGCGGGGGTCTGAGCAAAAAGGGCTGCGCTCTGCAGTAAAACAAGCGCCATGCACAGCATCCGTGCAAGGCCTCTCGGCCAAAATTGTAAGGTCATCTTGATCATCCTGATGCCCTCTTGCTGATGCGGCGCTCAAAGAACTTCTTCAGATCGGTCTGATAGGGCCGATCGGTTTCCGCCTCGATAAGATCGAGCCCGGCGCGGCGAAGCATTCTGCGGCGCGAATCGTTCAACGCCCGTGCGGCTTCTTCGTATTCTTTGCGCACGGTGGGGTTGTTGGTATTTACCTCAATGAGTTCGCCCGTTTCGGCGTCCTCCATAGTAACCCATCCCGCAGCCGGAAGTTTTGATTCGCTGGGATCTGAAATATGGACGGCGATGACGTCGTGCTTCTGATTAGAAACGCGAAGCGCTTTTTCGAAGCCTTTATCGATAAAGTCTGACACCAGGAACACAATCGCACGGCGCGGGAAGACCACATTAAGGAAATGCAGCGCTTTCTCGCACGAGGTTCCACGATTCTTGGGCTCAAAGAAAAGGATCTCGCGGATCAGTCGGAAGACGTGGGCGCGGCCTTTGCGGGCCGGCACATAAAGTTCCACTTCATCCGAAAAGAGTATCAGACCGACTCGATCGCTGTTGCGGGTAGCGCTGAAGGCGAGAACCGACGCAATTTCTGCAGCCAGATCGCGCTTCGACTGCATACCGGTACCAATAATTCCCGACGCGCTCACGTCCACCATCACCACCATGGTCAGCTCGCGTTCCTCCCGGTATTTCTTGATGTGCGTGATGCCGGTACGCGCGGAGACGTTCCAGTCAATCGTGCGCACATCGTCGCCGATCTGATATTCACGAACTTCCTCAAAGTCCATGCCGCGCCCTTTGAAAACGGAATGGTAAGCGCCTGCCAGAAGCTCCTGAGCCAGGCGATTGGTCCGCACTTCAATCTGGCGGATTTTTTTGAGGTATTCGCGCGGAATCATCTCGTGAAAAGAAAATAGGAGGAACTTTAAGCTTAAAGGAAAGGCGGAAGGAGGCGATTCTGCAGATTCCTGACCTGGTTTACGGTACAGGAACCTTTTCCAGGATCCAGTTGACCAACTGCTCACTGGTCACGTCCTCGGCTTCGGCCTCGTAGGTGCGCAGGAGACGGTGACGCATCACGTCCAGGGCAATGCTGCGGACATCGAACGGCGTGGCATACGCGCGGCCTTCCAGGAAGGCGTGGGCGCGGGCTGCCAGCACGAGGTTAATCGTAGCACGTGGGGACGCACCGTAACGAATCAGGCCCTTAAGCTTGGGATCGACCGTTTCGGGATTGCGCGTAGCAAAAACCAGGCGTGCAATGTAATTTTTCAGCTCGGCATCCACATAAATCCGGTCGCACAGCGTTCGCAGACCCAGGATCGTATCGAGATCGACAACGGGTTCAGCCTTCGGCTTGGCGCCGGAAGTGCCCATGATCTCCATAATGCGGATTTCTTCCTCCAGAGTGCCGTAATCAACAACAACTTTAAGCATAAAGCGGTCAACCTGCGCCTCGGGAAGCGGATAAGTGCCTTCCTGCTCCACGGGATTCTGCGTGGCCAGCACCAGGAAGGGCTCGGGCAGCGCATAAGTCGTGTCGCCAAGGGTAACCTGATGCTCCTGCATGGCTTCCAGCAGGGCACTCTGCACCTTGGCGGGGGCGCGGTTGATTTCATCCGCCAGAATAACGTTGGCGAAGATCGGGCCCTTTTTCGCAACGTATTCGCGCGTTTCCGAGTTATAGATCAGCGTACCCACGATGTCCGAAGGCAGCAGATCGGGCGTAAACTGGATACGGCGGAAATTACCGTGGACGGAATTGGCCAGGGCCTTGATGGTGGTCGTTTTGGCAAGACCGGGGACACCTTCCAGAAGGACGTGGCCATCGGAAAGAAGACCGATCAGCAGGCGCTTGACGAGATATTGTTGACCTATGACGACTTTCGCCATCTCCTGGGTGATGCGGGGAATCCAGGGGCCAGCCTGGGTGACGCGCTCGGCAAGTTCTTCTAGTTCTTGTTGATCCATAGTAAGTTACAAAATGACTGCTGTCGGCTGCTTCACTGCGCTTAAGCTGTTTTAATGGGAAAGCAAATTTTCTGCAAGACTCGATCTCGAAAACATCTACGATAGTATTGGTAGATCACACGTTTGCTATTTTTCGCTTCGCGGATGGCGTCTGACCTATTTCAGTTTAATCACGCTCAGGGAATGTTCGCTCACGGTTTTCCACGCAATATCCTGCAACAGAACATTTAAGGCAGCGGCTTCCGGCATCGGGGCGAGCTTCTTTGGTACTGGCAAACCAGCCGGATTTTTACCAAAAATGGCAGAAAACCAGCAGTACGCAATCAGGACCTGTAAGGCAGGTGCGGGGTGCCCCAGCGCATCGGTAAAAAGCGCCTGCTGGGATTTCAAACCGGGGGCTTGTCCAGCGATAATTTTTTCGCGCAATGCGATGACAGCCTGTCCTACTGGAACGACGTATAAAACCTGGGAAGGCAAACTCTTGTTCAGCCCAACGACGAGAGAGTCCATCTCATCGAAGTACTTCTTATGAATCTCGCGAAGCTTTTCGGCTGTTGGGGTATTATGATCTACGGTCGCAGGTTTGGGAATTTTGGGCGCGTCATAGTAATGCGGCTGATATTCGTCGAACGGCAGCCAGAATTCCTGCACCAGTATCCTGATTTTGGGATTATGCTCCGCGGCCAGTTTAGCCACGTTCTCTATGCCAGGATCCGGCAGGTAGATAGGGCAAAGCGTCAGAACGTCGATTTTGCCTTCAGTCAGAAGCTTATTGAGTTCGTTTTTCTCTTCTTTAACGTTCCAGTGCTGAATAACCTTGGATCCGCCAATAATGGACTGACCCATCGGGCTGTAATTCTTTATCCCCGCTGCTTCCACCATTTCTTTAAGAATGGGCGGTATGGGAGCGTGGTAACTATGGCCGCAATAGAAGACGCGAAGACTTTCCTCGGAAGGTAATGCTGCGGGAGTGCCGCCTGCCGGCGTCTGTGCAATTGCCGCTGCCAGCAGAACCTGAATGAGAAATGTAAAGACTGCCAGATGCCGCAGCGATCGGATTAACTTCATGAGTAGGAGTGGCAATTTTGGCATGCTGGCAGTCTTCGGCAAGATAGGGCAAATGGGACCTGTCTCAACGATTCGATGAGGTCGAACCAGGAAACAGATCTCTGGAGGCTTTATCGTTGTAGTTTTGCTATTTCAGGGACATTTCCAACTTGTGATCAAGTTCTGCGTCGCTGTTGGATAATTCCCAAAGAGAACGCAGATACTCTCCGCGAGTCTGGTTAAGAGGTGGCTGAGCGCCACCAGGTACCAGAAGAGCTTCGGTCCAGCGCTTGGCTTCCGCCGTACTTACGGGAACGTCCAGATTGGCTTTCCATTCGGGGAGGAGACCGCGCAGGCCGAGCATCTGCACGGCTTCATCGGCGTGCACGTCCTTGAAGTAGTAGAGCACAGCACCATTGCGAAGAAGCTCCCGCTGCAGCCCGGTTACCTCCAGGTCGCGCACGTCCACTTCTTCGGAGATCGACAGGCTGGCGGCGGCACCTGCTGCTTCGCCCAGCGCCATCCAGCATGGCTCCATGCGAAGCGTGGAGAAACCGATGTGAGTGCAGCTCGCGGCAACAGGAACAAGAAGTCCATCCACATCTTTCGGAACGATCGTGCCGTATGGAACGGTATAAGGCTCAGCGCGCTTGCTAAGCATGCCTTCCAGATGAACGCGGCCCGTTTCGCGTTTGCGCACGGGATGGCTGTCCAGCGCATAGTGACTTGTCGTGATGGCGTCGGCGTAAATCGGAGGGCGCCCGCCCGGAGTGGTGGGCAGCGCGTCGAGTCCTGTGAAAAGATGTTCGCCCATGATGCGGCGACCTTCGCGGACATAGACCTGGCGTGGGAAATGGCCGTTGTCCAGGTACTCGTCTTTGCAATACCCCCACTCCGAGCATTTGGCGCGGAAATCCGCCGGCAGCTCCGGGTCGTTTTGCGCAAACCACAACAGACCCTCTATATACCGGCGAAGACGGAGAGAATACGCGTCGCGCCATTCCCAGGAAGCCGTGGGCCAGGGCCAGTTTTCCTCTGGCAAATCGGTGGAGATAAACGATTTGTGCTGGTTGTTGGAGTCCGTCTTGCCGTTGGGCACATGGACGATGTTGACGATCTTGCCAATACCATCCCAGAAGTACTCGGCATGAGGCAGATCGTAGCGGCCGGCGTGGCGATCCAGCTTCACATCATCGACCAGCGAGGCGTATTCCTCGCGGTTGTAGCCGGCGGGTTGCGTGATGGGGACCCGGTTTTCAGCAACTTTCGTCAGCGGCAGGCGATAGTTGTAGGACTGGATCGCGTTGTCGCCGCGGCCTGTCGTGCCCGCGCCGATGTCGCCGTTCCATGTCTTGTAGATCTGGCCTGCCATGGGCTCATTGAATTCGCGCTGGTCTTCGCGGCCCAGGCGATAGGGAGCACCGGCGGCGGCAGCTAGGTCGCCCTCATAGGTGGCGTCGATAAAGACTCTGGCAGCAAAACGTTCCGTTTCGCTGGTAACGCGGTTCAGGATGCGGATCTCGGTGATGAGCGTACCGCTGAGAGTGACGTTTTCAGGGAAGGAATCGAACTGCATTTCCTTGCGTGCTATAATCTTCGGGTATTCGCTCAGAATCGTTTCCAGGACTTTTTCCGCCACGGAGGGCTCGAAGTGATAACCGTCGCTGCTGTCGATCACCTGCTGGGAGTCCTCGCCATAAGTCTTCGCGTAGCAGGCGCGAATGCGGCGGGTGAATTCCATAAAGAAGCCGCCGGTGGCCCCTCGCGTTTCAATATCCGTGGCGCCCAGGCCGTTGGCGACAAGCCCGCCGATGTGGGTGGTGCGGTCCAGCAGGATCACCGAGCGGCCCAGCCTGGCGGCAGCGACGGCGGCGGCGATACCGCCCGGGGTTCCGCCGACAATGACGACATCGGCACGGTGAATAGATGGCAAGTCACTCATGGTGAATCAGTAGGAGGAATGGTTGCGTGGGCGTCAGGCCCTCAGGACTTGCAGCTCAAATCAAGTGGCTGTCAAGATCCTAGTATAAAGGAGTGAAGAAGTGAAGTGTTATTACAGCGGGAAAGCCGGATGCGACATCTGTCTTGCCCTGCCTTTATGAATAACGGTGGCACTGGCCTCTCATTATGCCTCGCAAATGTCGCAATAGTCCCAATTCTTCACATGCCTGTTTCTGACTTTTATTAGCCTAAAGTTGACGTTTCTAAGCCAGATCTTATTTCAAAAGGATAAGATCGCCCACGGTATCCACGTCTTTGTTGTGCGCATTGCCAAACCACGTCATGAAGCTGTCGCGCCCATTCCCGTCGTCTTCATTAAGAATGAGGGTGAAACCCAGGTTGGCACCTTTCCCCGGACGGAACGGCGCGAGACGTGCCCAGGGAATCGCCAGCTCGTACGTGATGTTGCCGTTCTCACCACTCACGATCGGCTTGCCGTCCTGGCGGCGCATGGCAACCCGGATGTCGGGGCAATCGCCCGTAGGTGCGCCGGCATCCGCGGAGAGGGTGCTCCATGTCTGCGGGCCTTTCGCGGTCATGCCGAGCGCGTAGTCGTACTTGCCGGGCTTCTGCCTGCTGGTGCGGCTGGGATCAATGAGGAACTGAAGGCCGTCCTGCGCCCACATGCGGCTGCCTTCCAGCATCTTGCCGTAGATGTCGTCCTTTACCACCACGCCCACGTACAGGTACTGGTCGTCCCACATATAACGGATGTCCGCCGATAGATCGTCCGGGCTGGTCCAGGTGGCGCCGTTCCTGGCGCGCAGTGCGAAGAATTCGTCGGCGGCATCAATCTTTTGCACAGCGGCCTTCTTCCAGGAGTCTTCATCCAGAACGCCATCCAGCGTGATGTTGCCCTGCACTTTGTTTACGCCCACGAAGGCTGAGACAGGGCGCTCGATAGATTCAACACGACCGGCGCTGTCGCGCGTGGTGACTTTAATCTGGTAGACCGCCAGAGGATCGATATCACTCATCGGCAGCAGGACTTCCGAGGCGGACCTGGGCGCAACCTCAATCGCACCGGAAGAAGCTTCCGAAAAAGCAACGCTGGTCGCGCTGATGTCGGTGAATTTGCCGCCCTTCAGTTTCTGCTCGCCGTTGATGGCGACATTCCAGGTAAGGCTCTGCTTCGTGGTACTGTTATTGCGGAGTGTCAGCCTGACGCCAGGACCTTTGGGCTGGCCGAAGGGGATCGGCGCAACATCGACGGCCAGCATGCCGGTGACCGCGGGGCGAATGTTGAGCTGGCCCGAAGTGGTCCCTGCTTCGTCCTTGATGACAAGCGTCATGTCGGCATCGCGTATGGAGCTTTCCTGCGGTACTTCGAGCGAGAAGCGGACTTCTTCAGCGCCCTGCGCGTCTTTGGCACCGGCGGAAGTGACTTTCCAGAACGGCGGCACCTTAAGCAGCAGGCGTTCGGCGGGGATGGTGCCGGGTTTCACAACTACTGTGGTGGTACCTCCGCGGATAATGTTGGCGGGCAGCTCCGGAATCTGCACAGGGGATGCTTCCAGCTTAGCCGGCAGAGTTGCAACGCCGCCGTCGAACTCCAGCGTTACGGGATCTTCGCTGATAGTGAACGCGATGCCTTTGTCATTGGCGTTCAGCGTGGAGCGTGTTCCGTCGATGCGGATCATGTCGACTGACTTGACGCCTGCCAGCGGGAAGTAGACATCCTGGCGCCCTTTATCCTTATAGGCGATCAGCAGCGAGCGATTCTGGGCATCGCGGAACAGAAAAACACGGGTATCCGTTCCATAAACCTTATCTGTCACGAACTTCTTGATCGCGATGCTATTGACTATGTTGTAGTAGGCGATCGCATCCAGCTTTGGTGCGTATTTGCTGTAGCGGCAGTCAAAGATGTTGTGCGCGGAGGCAAAGGAATCGTGGTTCTTCGCATCGGGATCGGGGTAAAACAGACCAAACCACGAGCAGTTAGCACCGCCGCCGGCAAAGAAGTTGCTGAACTTCTTATAAACCAGCCCGGCTACGGACTGGCGCGTCATTCCCTGGCTGTTCATGCCAAGCTCCGTGGACCAGATCGGTTTTGGGTGACCGTACTTGGCGAACATGGCGGGATACTTCTGCGAAATGGTAGTGCGAACGCCTTCAGGATCCTCGTAGCTGTGGAAGTCATAGGCGTCAAGCCACTCGCCGAAGCCATACTTGAAGTATTCCTCCTGCAGACCACAACTCGTCCCGACGACCATGATGGTGGGATCCAGCTTTTTCAGCTCTGTGTAGATGATGCGATAGGCATTGACGTCGATCTTGACCTCTTCGCCTTTGTTGTGCGGCTCGTTGCCCAGGTTGACGACCATTGGTTTAACGTGGCCGAACTTGGTTACGAAGTTCTGCACGGCCTTGCGCAGCTTTTCTTCCGTCCATTCCTTCCATTTTTCATTGCGCGCTTCTATTCCCTGCGCGGGCGAGTTGGTAAGGAAGCCCATGTTCAGCTCTTTCACCAGATCAATCTGCGGCGCAACAGTTTCCTCAATGTTGGGATTCATCCTGCCGCGCACACCGCAAATGCGCACTCCCAGGCGGGCGGTCAGTGGCGGGGATTCCTTGAAAGTGGGATCCCACGTACGTGCGGTGAAGGGTATTTCCGACGCGGGATGCTTATTGGCGGCCGCCTCGGGAAGAATCGCGAACGTGGTGTAGTTCTTGAAGCCCTCGTCACCTTCGCGGGGAATCTCGCCGTGTATTTCATAATAGCGGCCGATTTCCAGTGGCGTGCTTCCCGGGGCGTCGGCCAGGTTTATCTTTGTTTCGTACTTCAGGAACTTGCCTTCCTTGGCGGATTTCGCTTCGCCGGCGGCAGTTAGTTTAGCGGTGATGGGAGCGGTCTGCTCGGCGCCCCAGTAATCGCGTACAACAAAGGTGGCCTGCATCTGCTTATCCTGCAGCGGTTTGAGCGTCCAGATTTCCACGCCAATCTCGCGCGAGTCCTCGGGCAGCAGCAAGTTACCGAGTTGCACGGTGCTGAAAATCATGCGGCGGATGCCATCATCCTGGCGGGTGCTGGCGATTGACCGGGCATTCAGCTCATCTACCCAGAACTTGCCCAGCGTTTCCTTGTTGATCGAGACAACGAACCTCGCCTTCGCGGCATTGTCCGGTACATCCAGTTGAACCGAGCCGGGCTTCCATGGGTTGGATTTATAGAGCACGACAACTTCCGTACTGCGCAACGGTTTGTCCTCAGCGGTCAGAAACTCCAGGGCAAGAGTGCCATTGTAAGAGTTATCCATGCTGGTCAGGTCGCTTTTGGCGGCGTATTGCACCTCCAGCTTGCCGGGAGCAATGGGGAAGATTGGGCCGGTTGTGATGGTTTTGGCGCGCAGCGTCTCTTCGGACTTGCTCAGCATCAGAGATTGCTTGCCGCGGAACTTCTCGCCCGCCTGAATCTCAACAGCACCTTCGGATTTCCAGCCCTCAGGCGATTTTCTCGCGGCATCTTGTTTATCAAAGCTTTCCGTAAACGCGACTACAGGCTTTGCCTCCTGACCAGGAGCTTTGGCAGCGCCGGGGATGATGGTGACATCGTTAATCCAGATAGTGCGCGCCACTTTCTCTTTCTGACTTCCGAGAGTGAGCGATATAGCCGTGGCAGGTCCTTTCCACTGACCGTCATTCTTGAAGGCTTTGGCTCCGCCGCCCCAGGCTTCATACTTTAGTACGTTGGCGACCGCGTTGGCCTTGCCCTGGTTTGCAAAATATTGCTCAAGCGGCAAGGTTACCTGCTGCCATTCGGGTGTGGGATTGGTGCGCAGCTGGAACTGGTGCCAGCGCTTTTCACTATCGCAGATGCGAAGCGTGATGCGCTCGGACTGCGATCCTTTCAGCCAGAATGAGATTTCGCGTACATCAACGGGCGGCGTTTTTGTGGTTACCGAGACATACATGCCCCCCTTGGTGAAGTCGCCGCTGATTTTAAGGCTTTCCTTACCGCCGCGCCCATTGTCGGGGTCGACTTCAGCGCTGCCGGTGGCACCTGGAAATTCCTGGCCGCTGCTGAAGTTCCAGCCCAGCATTTTGTCGTCCGACTTCATTAGCGAGACAGCGCTGACCTGTTGCGCGGCAGCGTATTGCGGAAAGGGAAGCACGGGCATCATCGCCAGCGCGAAGAGGGCCGCCATGGCCCGGAAAGAATAGCGGGAGGGTAAGAGCTTCATGAGAAAAAGATGCGGACTTCACGCCATTGCGACCTTTGCACGTGGCCGGTCGTTATGTGAGCGGGGATAGTTTTCCTGGTCAAGAAAAGGAGCGCCAAATGTGAAGAAAAGATAAGCAAACAGATAAGACGGATAACGCGCAGCTTCCATTGCATCGGGGAGTTGCGCTGGCCTTCGTCGGACTTATTCTAATTCGCTTTTAAGATGAGGTGAAGATGCGCAGTTTTTTTGTCAATAGCGAGGCGCGAGGAGGGAGCCTATTAGAAAATTAGGTGACCGACGAGCAACGCGGTTATTGACAAAAAGGACAAGCATATTCGGCTCAGCTTGAAAGCGTATTAGAATTAATTCACCGCCCGGGTTCCAAAGGGCGTGATGGGATAGACGCGCTGATAGAGGCGAACCGAACTGCGCACGGGAGCAGGAATGGTATTCGGCAATGCGGTAAGGTTGGAGGTATCCGCCATCCACTTTTCCACAGGCATGGCGTTGACGGGCGGCATGGCCGAGAAAGCACTGGCCAGGGTGTTTACCTTCGTGGCATCCAGCAGTTTCAGGGAAGTCAGATCTATAACGGCAAGGCCAATGATAAGAGCACTTACCCGTGAGAGATCCATGTGCTGATTGTCAGGAGCGGAAGCTCCATAGACAGGAGCGCTGTAGACGATCTGCCCGCGTGCGTTGGCCAGGTGGGTGCCATCGGCCAGATCCACTTCCTCGTTATCCGGGTAAAGCTGATAGCCTACGACCATACGGACCACGCCCGGAGCCAGCACGTCAAAGTCGCTGTCCACCAGCTTCAACGGATAGCTGGAAGAGCTGAACTGCACGGGGTAGCCATCGTTATCCAGACCCATCCAGCCACTGGTATCCCAGGAAATGGCCTTGGCTCCTCGGATAAGGCAGGCGCGTCCATCATTGTTGGCGTGAGGCAGAATGCGATAACCTACGAGCGATATGCCGCGATTCTTGAAGCCGGTTGTGGTGTCCGAAGAAGGGGAAGAGGCGAGCAATTGCAGAACGTACTCATTGGAAGGACCAGATGTGGGCTTCGCAACAAAATCCGCATCTGCGCGCTTCACCATGGCGTTGATATCCAGCCCTATGCGATCGAACGCCAGGCGGGACTGCGCGGCGGCATCCACGGCGCGATTACTGAGACGTATGGCATCGAAAACCGCGTTGGTGATCTGCGCAATCAACAACACCAGCACGGTCAGCACGGCCATGGCGACCAGAACTTCCATCAGCGTAAAGGCGCGCCTGCCGCGATGACCAAGGCAGGAACGGATTCGCAAATACGCGGAGAGGGTGAGTGCAGTGATCAGCTTCATGGCGGCGGAGTAAGGAGGCAGGCTCGGCGCCATGCTCCATTGGGAAGATCGGAAAAAAACGGTACGGAATCCAGGTTCCTGGATTGGAGCAGGCTCAGGGCGCGGGGAAGCTGACAGTGGCTTCCACAAATCCCTTCACCTTATTAAGATCCGTGAGAATGGCGGGATCCGTATCCAGCATGCTGGGCCAGTTCACAATCAGACGCGCCTGAAGTGTATCGGGATTATTGGCGGCCGGCACCGAGGTATAAATAATGGTGGCCTGAAAACCCGGACGATTGCTGCTGGTGATATTGACCGGCTTGTCCGCGTCATTGATACCCGTGGTAGTCGTGCCAAGAATCAGTGTCGTGGCCATCGGCTGTATATCGGGATTTACGACGTACTTCTCGGTGCCAGGCTCCACATAATAGGGGAGCTGCAGCTTGTAGATCAGCGACTTACCGGCAGTGGCGGCGTCTCCCTCTGTGAGCAGCGGGTGCGTGTTGCGAAGATCGGCTTCCAGAACGCTCAGGAGATACGTTGCCCGTGTCTCCTCCATGGAGATCTGATTGCTGCGCACGCCTACCAACAGCAGCGCCAGCACACTGACCAGCGCAAAGGAAACCACACCAAGCGCCAGCGCCAGTTCCACAAGGCTGAACGCCTGTTTTGACTTAGATCTCATAGGGAAAAGCCCCGGTACAAGTGAAAAGAAAGGAACTCAGGCTCAGGGACGCTATCCGGAAAGGGGCAGCGCAATGAGAGCACACGCTGGTTAGTTGGGCAGGCCGTTTTCCTTACGCAGCACGTTAATCGTACCGTTGACTCCGGACAGGCGTACGATGAAAGCGTTATCTTTCTTGCCGTAACCCTTCGTCTTGTTCAGGGCCAGCTTGATATAGCGGGCCGTAATACCCTTATCGATGCGAGCCTCGCCGTTCGGGTTGAACTGAATAAATTTGTTGAAGCGCAGCCCCGCGGCATCCGTACCGAAGCCCCGCACCAGGCGACGAACCATGGCAATGTTGGATGCGCTGGGCAGTTGATCCGTGGTCGTGCTGGGCGCGGTGGCGTTGATGGTGTCATCCATGCTGAACTGCGAGAGTATCAGCGGCATGTTCATTGCAGGCCACTTCTTCACATCCGACATGTCGGCGGCAGTGTCGGCATCCAGCGTGCCATCCGCGGAGAAGATAGGAAGCATGACAACCGTATCGGCCACTTCATCGCTGATGCAGAGGCGCACGTAGGTCTGATTCGCCATGGCGTGAGAGCGGGCCAGCTCCACTGTGCGGGCCAGATCTTCGGAGGCCTTGTTCACCGTGCCCGCGCCGCTGAGCGAGCGGATTGCCGGACCGGTGAGGGCGCTCATGGTCAGCACAATGCCGATAACCACAATCAGCTCCGCCAGTGTAAACCCGGCGGACGAAGCGCGACGCGCCTGCGCCCGGTTGAACGGACGGGCGGTGGATGTCGCATTGCGATTTTCGCTGCGCTGGAGGATGCGCGAGCTGATTCCTGCCTTGATCCAGTGGTGAAGAAAAAGCATGGCGGGGGTAGGCCTGTCTCAGGCCAGATGGGAGAGGTTGGACTGCGCCTGCGGGACGGGGGATGTTGGCGCATCCTCCTGACTGCCGGCGGTGGAGCTGATGGTGCTGCTGCTGAGAGATGCGGCGGGACGCTGGGCGGGAGCGGCCGTGCTTTCGCGCACGACGAGCGTGGTTTTCAGGAAAACTTTCCGGAGCTTGCTATCGCGATTATCAAGAAGCTTAAAGACGGTGCGCACCATCTCTTCGAACGGATGCTCGATGGAGGTGAGCGAAGGATGAATCATTGCGCCGAGATCGATGCCGTCGGTTCCCATAACAGAAATATCTTCGGGAACGCGAAATCCTTTCTGCTGCAGCCACTTGATCGCGGCGATGGCACCGGTATCGGAGATGACGAAAAGCGCGGTGGGCAGATGAGCGAGAGCCGCGCGATTATGGACAGCTTCGCCCAGCAACTCTTCCATTCCGGCTTCCACGGGAAGCACCGCGTCGTCCCACAGCTTGGTGCCGCAGTGGACGATGCGTGTCTTCAGGTGGTGCTCGCAGCGGCCGGCGCTGAATTCGAAAGCCGTAATGCGCTCCTGCACGTTCTCGATTTCCTCCGGCTCGTTGACGATCAGCGCAATGTTGCGGTGACCGAGCTTGACCAGGTGGTTCAGGCCCTGATCCATGACCGTAGAGTTGCAGCCGCCAACGAACTTGTAGGCAAAATCACGCATCAGCGTACCGATCGAGACACACTCATAGCCCTTTTCTTCGAGCACGGATGTGAGCTCCAGGGTGGCTGTCGGCGAGTTCTGCAGAAGCACAACGCCGCCTTCACGGGGCGAGAACTTGAGGTTGCTGTAAGCCTTCAGAAGGCGCTCGCCGCGGTGCGTATATATCGGCTGAAACTGGATATTCCGGTTCAGGCACTCAGCGCTGAGCAGGCTGAGAATCTGCGCCACGCTGCGCGAGGAATAGTCTGGCAGAAAGACGGCCAGATTAAACAGCCCGGACGGTTTTGAATCCTTGCATACCACAGTCCCCTTGGCGGGAAGCTTCTGCAGCAGACCGGAAGCAGCGAGATCCGCCAGTGCCCGGCGAATGGTGCCCTGGCTGATGCCCAGGCCTTCAATGAGCTGCGATTCCGAGTAGAAGCGGGACTGGTCAGGAAAATTCTCGTGGATGATTTTTTCCAGCGCGCCGCGCAATTGAGCGTGCAGCGGAATTTCGCGCCCCGCATCCAGCGTAATGGCGCGAAGCAGTTCGATCGAAGGGGCGGGAGAGGGGATCGGATTCTTCACGTTGGTTACGATGAGCCGCGCGGCGGTGCGGGGCAAGGTCAAAGGAGGAGAAAGGAGCGGGCGATTCTGAGAGCTGTAGCTTTTGGATGAAATCTCCTTTAAAGGAGATGTGGCACTCTGGTCCTTTTTGTGTTCGACGTCAACAGTATTTTTGGAAATTTAGGCTTATGAAGTGTGTCGCACTGTATTGACTGTCGAGAAAGCTCCTTTCGCTCGTACAGAGAAGCGTATCCCCATGATCTGATTTCGGCAGCGAGGCGATTTTCATAAGGGCGGTTTGCCGGATGATGCGAGGTGTCATCTCCTTCCAGGGAGCTGGTAAGCAGGATTTGAGGAAGCACAATTTGTCGGAGCTGCTTCAGTCCACTTTAAAGGAGATTATCTTGGAGTCGCGGAACTAATTGCCTCCGTCATTGCTCAATTTCGTGCACAATTTCGATGCAGGCTGGTATTGTCATCTTTACACACGCAGGCATAATAACCAACATAACTGGCTGATGGATGCGAGACGTTTGCTTATCCATTTGCGATATTGCGGAGCGCCTTCCACGGCATATCGGGCTTGCATTTCCTGATTTCCGATACAATATAAAACGTTTTATCATTTCTGACTTCCGCTAACCTTTCGTTCGAACCGTAAGGCTTAACCTTAATTTATGGAATTCGCATCCGATCTCCTTTCATCAGCCACCGGCGCGGGCAGGGCATCATCGCCCGGGCAGGACGAGATCAACTGTTTAAGTTAAAAGACTTTATATATTCTGTAAATGCGCTAATATTCCGTTTTGCGCTCAATGACGATGGACTCTCTCATCTATAGCCGCCTCTTTCGATGGCTGGTCATGCTTTTTGCCTTCGTGTTTATCTCGCTTGGCCTGATGTGGTTGATCGAATTCAAGCTGCGGAGCGTGCCGTGGAGCTTCCACATCAGCCGCATGCATGCAGGTAAAGTAAAGGACCGTATGGCGCTCTCCGACGCCGTTGTGCTGTATCGCACCACGGGCGGCGTTGGCATACACAAGGCAAAGGGAGGCGAACCAATAGTGCCGGATCTGGTGCAGCGTATCGACTGGGAAGGTGGTGCTGATGGTCCGCACAAAGCTGTCATTGTGGCTTTTGGCTCACCCGTCGAGTATCGCGGCATAGTAACCCAGCTTGGCCAGCAGCATCACTACATCGCCCGCGTTGATCTTGCCACTGGAGCTGTCGAGTGGACGGAAGTCCACGATGGCGTCGTTCAGCTATCCAGCCTGAAGCCTATTAAGGCCTTCTGGCCTTTACGTCTTACTTCACCTTCCCCCGCATCGACCGCCCCGGCGGCACTGGTGCTGGCTGTATCCCGATAATAATGATGGAATCCGACCTTTATCGCCGCCTTGTACGCTGGCTGTTTGCCTTGTGCGGGGTGTGCTTTCTGATGCTGATGTTCTTCTGGATGATCGGCCTGCGCTTCCAGGCAACACCCTGGGACTACCACCTTGCCCGGTTCAACACCGGCAAAACCAAGGCTACCCTTATGCTGAACGACTCCGTGGGCCTCTACCGCACGCGAAGCGCCGTAGGCATGCATCTGAAGGATGGCACGCCTGTTGTCGCGGGCGTGATCAACAGCATCAGCTACGATGATAAAGACAAGCAAAACACGCTGTGGATCTCCTTCAGCACGGCTGCATATCCTTTCGGCGCGCGCCAGTTGGGCGAAGTGCCCGATCCCTCCACCACTATGGTGGCGCGTATTAATCTGGCCAGACGCAAGGCTCTTCTGGTCGATGACCCCATGGGCATTAAAATCGGCACGCTGGAGCCCGTGGAGACATTCTTTCCCTAGGCGCAGGCCTGGTTGTTTTCCCTCATGGACGACATGACTCTGTTGTGCACTAGTTCAACCCGCCCGCAAGATTGCTATTCCTGATAAAGAGTGGTACAAACGGCTTGCGCAACAGGCTTGAACTTAGTAATCTCTTACCGCTTTATATTTTTCATACCCCTTTCGCTTTCGATATGCCTACCTATGTCATTGGCCACAGAAACCCGGATACCGATGCGATCTGCTCTGCGATCGCCTATGCCGATCTGCTTCGGCGGACGGATCGCCCGGACGCTGTGGCTGCGCGCTGTGGTGAACTGAACCAGCGCACCAATTTCGCCCTGGGGGAAGCCGGTCTGGATCATCCTGTGATGCTGACCGATGTGCGCCCCACCGCGGGTATGATTTGTCAGCGCGGAGTCGAGACGGCTCGCTGCCACGAGACCCTCATGGTTGTCTTCAACCGGATGCGCGACCGCTCCTTCCGCAGCCTGCCCGTGATCGATGAACGCGGCGCCCTGGCCGGCATGGTCTCCATCAACAAGCTGGTGGAGGAACTTCTGCCGCGGTCCGAGAAGCTTGACGACAGCCGCATGGTCGAGACGAATCTGCTGCGCATCAAGGAAGTGATGGACGCCAAGGTGCTCCACATGGTGGACGAGTTTACGGAACAGCCTTTTCTCCTGACTGTAGGCGCGCTTAGCGCAGCCAACTTCCGCAGCCGGCTTTCCAACTATCCCGCCAAACAGTTGCTCGTAGTGGCCGGCGACCGCCCCACCGTACAGAAGCCCTCGATCGAATACGGCGTGCGCTGCCTTATCGTAACCGGCGGACACGAGCTTTCTCCGGAACTGCTGGCTGTGGCGAAGGAAAAAGGCGTCAGTGTCATGACAAGCCCGCATGACACCGCGACAACCACCTTCCTCATCAAGTGCAGCAAAAGCATCTCCACCGCCCTGGAGACGGACGTGCAGACCTACACGGAAGACACGTTGGTCAAGCAGATCCTGCTGGACCTGCAGACTTCTGGTCAGCCTTCCTTCCCTGTTATCGGTGCGGATGGCGCGATGATCGGTATTTTCTCCAAGACGGATCTGCTGAACCCTCCGCCCATCCGGGTCGTGATGGTTGATCACAATGAATTTGCCCAGGCCGTCAGCGGCATTGAAGACGCGGAAATCGTCGAGGTCATTGATCACCACCGTATTGGCGGCAGCCTGATCACCGACGAGCCCGTGCGCTTTCTGAACGAGCCGGTCGGCTCCACCTGCACCATCGTTGCAGGTCTGTATCGCGCACGCGGTATTGAACCTACGCCCGGCATGGCGCTCTGCATGGCTTCCGGCATTATATCCGACACCATCTTCCTTTCTGGTCCTACCACCACACAGACTGATAAAGACATCGTCGCGTGGCTGCAGACCTTCTGCAAACGCGATCTGAAGGACTATGCCAAGAGCTTCTTCGAAGCCGGTTCCTCCCTGCAGGTGCTGACCCCGGAGCAGGTGGTAACTTCAGACTGCAAGCAATACGAAACTCATGGATGGGAAATCGCCGTGGCCCAGGTGGAAGAGCTCGGCTTCACGCACTTCTGGGAGCGCCGCGACGCTCTGGCTCACGCCCTGCGCGAGCAGGCTGCGAATACCCGCCGCGACTTCGCCTGCCTTCTCATCACCGACATTACGGAGCACGACAGCTACCTGCTCGCCATCGGCAACGAGAAGCTCCTGGACGCCATCGACTACCCCCGCGAAGCGCCTGATCTCTTCAAGCTGGATGGAGTGGTAAGCCGCAAGAAACAGTTGCTCCCCATGCTGATGCGGATCGCCTCGAAGATCGAAAAGACGGCGTAGTGTTGGAGCAAAGCACTGCGTTCGGGCCGAGCGCCTATGCAAGGTTGAGCAGGCTGAGCTTCCTCTCTGCTCTACCCGCGCGTCTTGCCGTAATACAGATCGCCCGGGCCTTCGCGGTGGGCTTTTTCGTACTGCTTCCATAGCTCACGGAAGACTACCGTCCAGGCGAAGCGCTCATGGACGACCTCGGCGGCGGCGCGGCCTATGGCGGGGAGATCCAGTCTGGACATGCGGACGATTGCGTCGGCGAGTTCTTCCGGCGTGTTGGCGGCACCCCAGTTTTCCAGGCCGCAGAAGACGTTGGCGTCCATGTAGCTGCCGCGAATGCCCACCACCGGCAGGCCGCACGACTGGCTCTCGAGGGCTACCAGGCCGAATGTTTCGCAGACACCGGGGTGGACGAAAAGATTGGCCATGCGGTAATAGCGGGCCAGGACCTTGTTCTCAGTGACATAGGTGTGCCAGTGCAGGGCCTGAGTATCTTTGCGAATGGCAGGCAGCAGGCGGCGCAGCGGACCGTCTCCCACCACAACCAGATAGAAGCGGGGATCGCGCTGGTGCACCAGGCGAAAGGCATCCAGCAGCGTGGCAATATTCTTTTCGCCGGAAAGCCGTCCGACGTAGAGCAGCACGAAGGCGTCGGCGGGAATTCCCAGTTCTTCGCGCAGAGCCACATCAGGCGGGCCGGGCGTGAAGCTGTCGGTATCAACGCCGAGCTTGATATTGACGGTGTTATCGACGCCCCAGTCGGTAAGGAGTTGCTTGAGGTGATCGGAAGCGACCAGGGTGCCTTTAAACTGGCGGTACAGCCGCACGATGTAGTCCTGCGCCCACGCCATGACGACTTCGCGTAGCCAGCTGCCGCCGTATTTCAGTACGGTGCGCAGGTACGCCTCGGGGAAGTGTGAGTGATAGAAGCCAAAGACGGGGACATGGAGATCGCGGCCGGCGCGAAGGCAGGTCCATGCTACGTGATAGGGATCACCGGCTTCGATGATGTCCGGACGAATATCCTCCAGCATGTGGCGGACAGTGCCCGTGCTGATAAGCAGACGATAGCGGCTGGTGCGGTCCAGGCGCGGAGAGCGGATGGTGATGGTGTGGAGACGTCCGTCGCCCTCTACGGTGTGCAGTGTTTCCGGTCCGGGCACGATGAGATAGTGCTCGTCCTTGGTGTGGGCAAGAATGTAGGCGCGCTTCTCGTGCAGGTAGCGCTTCACCCCGCCGCTGACGGGGGAGTAGAATTGAGTGACGTCGCAGATTTTCAAGATGAAAGGGAGCCGGCTGCTGGGCGATGGCGGGTGGCCGTTCTTTTTAATGCGTTAATGCGTGCAATGCCAGCGGGAAAATACCGCGCCTCGCACGCGGGGAGCGCGGCGTGCTATCGACTGGCCCTGCCTCACGCTACGGCTTGCGGGGCTTTGTCCTGGCTGAGTTAGTGCCGCCGCCTTTGCTTCCGCGATCACTGCCACTGCGGGTAGGCGGGCGAGGTCCCGCCGGTGCACCTGCTGACCGGGAAGGAGAAGGCGCAGGGGAAGATTTTGGCTTAGGCTTAGGCTTGGGATTAGACTTAGACTTGGATGATGCAGGCGCAGACGCAGACGGAGATGGAGCTGTAGATGGCGATGACGCGTTGCTCCCATAACTCAGCAGACGCGACAGCTCGGGCGGCAGCGGAGAAAGAAACTCCATCGGTGCCTTGGTACCGGGGTGCGTAAAACGCAGCGTACAGGAATGCAGGGCCATGCGGCGCGCTTTATCGCCCGCTGTGCCATATTTGGGATCTCCCAGAATAGACCAGCCCGATTCGGAGAGATGCACGCGAATCTGATGACGGCGACCAGTACGCAAAGTCAGCTCCAGCACGGAGCGAATTCCCTTGCGCTGCAGCACCTTATAGTGGGTAAGAGCATAGCGCGTCTGAGATCCCGGCTTTCCGGAACGCACACGGTAGGGATGGCTCTCATCCAGATAACTCTCCAGCGAGCCCGTGGAACCCGGAGCGCGGGGCGGACCTTCCGCGTTCCGGGGCCTGCCTCCGCGGATAGCTCTTTCCGCCTTCACAGCCTTTTCCGCAGGTGCGGCAGATGCGACGGCGCCAGTTGCGGAGCCGGCAATGGGTCCCGGGACAGCCGAGCCCTCTACCAGGCGCGTGAGATACATCTTTGGCTTTGCGCCGGAATCATCATCATCCTCGTCATCGTCGTCGTCGAAATCGATATCTTCGTCTGCCTGTGTGAGCGGCTTTGCCTTGGATCCACCCAGGGGACGCTGGGGAAGCGGTGAGTCATCGACCACGGCAAAGTACTGCTTCTCCACATGCTCCCAGTCGTCCTGCAGGGCTCGCTTGGCTTCTTCCGACTTGGCAAAAACCATAAGGCCGGAGGTTTCGCGATCGAGGCGATGCACGATCCACACGCGCTCCCGGTCGAAGCGATTGCTCTTCTCTCGCAGGTATTCATTCAGGAGGAAATACGCGGTCTTCTCCCGCTCTTCCTCATTAGCGATGCTGAGCAGGCCGGACGGCTTTTCGATCACAATAATGGTGTCGTCTTCATGCCGGATCTTGATGGCGCCCGCGCCGCGACCGCCCTGCATCATGCTGTCAGGGGCGGCGGTGCGATCGGTGCGAACATCCACCACGTCACCCTTTTTCAGCGCATGGTTAAACTGGGTGATGGCGCGGCCGTTGACAGTAACGGCCTGATTCTTTAGCCAGGTGCGCACCTGCTTCTTCTTTACGTCCGTCCAGGTGGCGAACATAAGGGGTAGCAGCTCAGCGGGTTGCGTAACGGTAATGGGGGCGGGCATGGCGAATGTGCGCGGATACTATCACAGCCGTTTAACGATGACGAGCCAGATGGCAAAATGTAAGTCGACGCCTGCAGGCACGGGCTCATCTTTCTCAAATGCCTCAAAAGCAATGCCTTCGCAACCGCATGTCTCATAACATTTTACCTTCACCTTTCCGAAGTTCTCTTTTTTCCTCAGCGTACTGTCGCCTCCAAAGAAAGAGCTGAACGGTTTGGCCAGTTTTACGCCGTTCACGTGAGTTACCTTTATCATGGGGCGCCCTTCCAGCGACTTTGGCCCACCAGGGGTATAGGCGTCGTAAATCTCGCCCTCGGCCACAACAACTTTGCCGAAGGGAAGTCCCAGGTGACCTACGATACCGCGCTCGCTGATTTCATGCGGCCCTACGGGTACGTTCTTCGGCGATTGCGCCAGCGCCGAGTTACTCCCTGCCAAAAACAAGGCGGCGGCAATGACAAAAGCCAGGCCGAAAGGATTTTTCATCATCACAAGAGTAGGATCGCTTAAAGCTGCCCGAATATGACAAGGGACGTAACAAAACGGAATTTTCGCCCTTCAGGCAAAGGATCATCCGAAGCGTAAGTCTCAAACGGAACGCCTTCGTAGCCGCCCGTCTCATAGCACCTGACTTTCACCTTACCACTCAGTCGTGTGTTCGTCATCCGGGGATCATAGGTGAATAGAAGGTAGCGTCCCGGCTGAGACTTTCCGTCAATACGCATAATTCTGAAGACCTGCCGATTCGCCCACTCCTTCTGGAACTGCGGATCAGAGCCAGACATGATCTCGCCCTCCACCACGGCGGGTTTGCCCATGGGAATCCCAAGTTCGCCTTCCAGCCCCAGCATCTGTACCAGACCGACTTCCGGCACCGGCGTCGAAACGGGTTCCTCGCCAAGCCTGATGAGTACGGCGAGGAGAAATATGCTCAGAACAGCGCCGCAGCAGAATACCAGACCATATTTTAGCATAGGGGCTCCATAAAACCTCTCGCACAGAAACCCGTCAAGCCTGCCCCGGAGCCCAATCCTTTTCCCGGCAACGGCCAGAAGAGCAAGTCGAAGTAGCCCTATAGAGCTGGAGATTGCATCTTTGCCGGATGCAACGGATCGCTCTATCGCTGCTTCACACCCTTCTTCAACAGAGAAACGACCTCCGCGATGCGACGGACTCGCTCTTCCGGGCGCTTCTTGGTGGCGGCGATCCATCTCAGGTAACCTTTGCGGTAGAACTGCGCCAGACCGTCGAAGAATGCTGCCGCTTCGGGCTCCGCTGCCAGGGCGGCTGAAATATCCGGGTCAATGCCGCTGCCATCGCCGGCGGTCTCCGTGCGCTGCGGGCCGTCCGGCCAAATGCAGGCATCCACTTCGTCACCGGCGCGCACGGGGTTATCCCGCACCCAGGCCTGTCTCATGATCAGTGCATGCTCGCCGTCCATACTCTCCACGGCGGCACGGAAGCGTATGCCTGCAATGGTTCCGTCGATGAGATGGCGGGGTTTCTTTCCCCAGACCGAGTCCGGGTCAAAAGGCAAGGCAATCCACAACTGCCCACGCAATCCGGGCTTCACTGTGGCGCTAAAAGTTTGCGTATCAGCCATGTGCGGAAGTTAGGCCAGGAGAGCCTCGTTTGTCAAAAAATCACACTCACTTTGTGATTGAAGCAAAGTGCGGGCCGACTTTTTTATTTTTATGCGATTTTAGGTATACAAGACGCTAACAAATTGAGGGTGAAGTCCTTTCAACGCAAAATTTAGATATTACGTGTCAGTACGTGCAATCGCTGGCAACTTGTTGGCCTGGTTAATTGTTGCCTAACTAAATACCTATGTATCAATATTTTGAGCGAAATTTTCATGTTGCCGAGCCGCGAATTTTGATGCAGGAAGGACTCATCGCCGCGCCACACACATCCGGCGCTGCATTCAAAAGGGATAAGTGCAAGTTGCCAAATCCCCTCCTTTTTTTCTTCACTTTTGCCCATGGCTACAACCCCCACCATCCCCGGACTTCGCCTGGCCGCCGGCCTGCGCGCGGGGATGATTGTGGCTGCTGCGACATTGTGGCTGGGCATGATGCTGCTGGATCTCTCCAGCCATGCATTGCACGCCGAACAGCCCGGGCAGCCGGATTCCGGCCGGGTGGAGCCCTCCGTCCGCAGCGGCAACGGCACGATTGGACCGGCCAGCTATACTTCGCCCCGTACCATTCCGCGGGAAGATCCCGATAGCAGCACGCGCATCGCCTCGATTAACCGCAATGGCATGACGCAGCAGAGCGCCGAAACGCTGAGCCTGCAGCCTCTTTCGCCTTCTCCTCGCGGTAATGGTCGCGCCACATTCTTCTCTCAGCGTCACGACAGCCTGCCGAACGGCGGCCAGATGTATTGTGGTCCCGCCGCAGCAATTAATGCCCTGGGCTGGCTGGGCCAGACGGCCGCGCTGCGCAATGATTCCACGTGGCTCGCCGCCATTACGGAACTCGGTGCGTGCATGAATACAGATCCTGTGCAGGGCACCACGCCCGCTCAGTTGCTCTCCGGTCTGGAGCGCTATCTGCAGGAGAAATATTCGCCCGCCGCCCGAATCTCCTATCAGGGCTGCCGCGAAGTTCCGTCTCACTTTTCCGAAGGCATGCGCCCCCAGCTATGGCGTATGGGCAGCAGCGGCTCACGCGCCGTTATCCTGAATATCGGCTGGTATAAGAAGATTGAAGGCACCAGCATTTATCAGCGTGTCGGCGGCCACTGGGTCAGCCTGAAGGATGCGCAACTGACAAGCGAAGGCGACGTTTTGGTCGTGCTGCACGATCCCTATCCCAAGAACGGCGGACGCGAACATCGCACTGTAGTAACACGTCTGACGGAAGGCACCCTGACCGGCGGCGACGTGCGCGGCCGCTGCATGGCGCTCGGTTTCTTCAAGCTGGATGACCGCTATCCCCGCATCACCAAGGCGGACTGCGGCATCATTGACGGTGTGGTGGTTATGGATCTGGGCGTTCCCGGCCAGATTCCCGCAAATACAACCACCACGGCATCAAGACAGATAATTGGTCGCTAAAAGCAGAGCATTCGTTGGTCGATGGATGCTGGTAATGTCCACTGGGCTGGTAGTTCCTATCCCAGCCTTAGCTCCGCCCGTCCCGGGCTGATGTGCCAGACGGCATCGCCGCGTCCAGGTCTTGCCCAGCCGCGATCTTCCGGGGATGTGATGAGGAGAAGTGCGTCGGCGGGAAGCTGGGCTTCCAGAGCGGCACGGCGAGCGTCATCCAGCTGCGGCGTTACATCGTCCATCAGAAAGACCGGCCAGCGATGTCGCTTGCGCCGAATGAGTTCTGCTTCCGCCAGACGCAGGGCCAGAGCACCCGCTCGCTGTTGGCCCTCGCTGCCATAACGTCCCAGCGGCTTGCCACCCAGGAGAAGTCGCCAGTCGTCGCGATGTGGGCCGAGAATAGTAGTCTGCTGGCGATGCTCGGAGGCCGCTGCGGAATCCCAGTCCGGCGCAGCCGCTTTGAGGCCAGAAAGTTGTGCTCCGGCAACGTCTTCCGCCGGTTTCAGTTCGAAGCTTGGTTCGTAAACAATGCCGCAAAACTCCGGCGAATCCGAACTCGCGTTGCCTCTTCCGGAAACTGCAACCGACGCCAGCGCGGCAGGTACATTCATCTGCGCCAGGGCGGTTGGCCACAGCATATTGAGTTCCGCCGAAAGAGCCGCGCGTTTTTCCGTTACGGCAATTCCGAGATCTGTCAGGTGCTGCGTAAGGCTCGCGCCGACTTCCGCACTGGCGCCGCCCAAACCATGATGATGGTGCGACTTCAGCCATGCGTTGCGCTGCTTCAGCGCCCGTGCATACCGTTGCGCCAGCGTTACATAGCTGGGGTCGCGCTGAGCGATGAGCCCGTCCACCCAGGCGCGCCGCCCCGCTCCGGGTCCGGTTACAATTTCGCGGTCGCCGTCTTCAAAGAGCACTGTCGGCAGGCGCCCCCAGAATTCCGCCAGTTTCGGCGTCTGGCCATTCAGCAGCAGAGAACGCGAACCGTGCTCCCAGGTGCTGCAGAGAGATTCCGTATCGCCAATGCCATCCACATCCGCGGCGTCATGCAGATGCGTTTCCGCTTCAACTCGAAAAAGGTGCGCGCCGTGGGCAGCAAGTTCACGCGGGAGGGCGGTGCGGAACGATCGCAGCCTGCTTATATAATAGAGCGCCTCCAGCACCGTGGTTTTGCCGTTGCCATTCGCGCCGAAGAAAAAATTGCGTCCGGGAGGCAACTGCAGCTCCAACTCCGCGTGGCATCGAAACTGATGCAGACGAAGTCGCAGGGCGGCATCGGGGTGTAGAGATGAGGGTGAATCAGGCATTGTCAGAATGCGAATGAAGGCAGGCAGAAAAGCAGGATATCATTTAGGGCAGGAACATTGCTCTGGAAATCTGCGAGCGACGGTGAAGCCCATCAAATAAACGGTACAGCGTTACGCACGGCAGGGTGTAAAAAAGCGGTGTTTCCACGTATTTTCTACTTGGCAAAGGGTCAGGATGCGACTAGATTATCCAACTCCTATGCCTGAGAAACCGAAAAAGCTGACCTCCTCGAAGGTGCCGCCCGGCCCCAAGCTGCCTAAACCCCCTGTTGGCAAACCGGTGGGTCCGGCCGCTCTGCGAGAGCAAGCAAAAAACGTAAGAAGCGAACTGGACGATATTTCGCCCATCGACTTCTTCGCCAGGCAGAAGGCGCGCCTTCTTGACATGCGCGACGCCATGCTGGATCAGATGCAGGGCGTAGCCAAAGACAGCCTGCGTGCCAAAGGCGAAAGCTCGGCAGTCGGCCTGCACCAGGCAGACGCGGGCAGCGATGCGTACGAGCACGATTTTGCCCTCACTCTTCTCTCTCAGGAACAGGATGCCCTGTATGAGATCGAAGAAGCCCTGAAACGCCTGGAAGGTGGAACGTACGGTATTTGCGAAATGTCCGGCAAGGAAATTCCGCGGACAAGGCTGGACGCCAACCCTTTTGCTCGCTTTACTATCGATTGCCAAAAGCAACTCGAAAAAGAAAACCGCGGACGTCGGCGCTGGGAATCCGGGCCGCAATTCATGGACGCCAACGATTCCTTCTCCGAAGAGGAAGAAGATTCGTCGGACGACGAAGACCGCAAGAACAAAGACAGAGACTAGAAAAACGCAAGATGTTACCGGGAACGGCGTGATGCCGATCCCCGCAACCACCTGACCCCCGCATATGCCCGCCCCCAAATCTACCCGGCCCCGCCGCCGTACCCTTCGCTCGCTGGCCAAGCGCCGCATCGATATCAACGCCGAAGCGATCGACTTCAAGAACGTCGAACTGCTGAAGAAATTCACCACGGAAAAGGGCCGCATTCTGCCCCGCCGTATCACGGGCATGCCCACCAAGCTGCACCGCAAGCTCACTCAGGAAATCAAGCGCGCCCGCAACGTTCTGCTGCTGAAGTAATCAGCGCTGACATTGCTCTGCCATCCTGTCTTTTAGCCTCTGTCTGTCTGCCCGGCCTCTACTGAATAAGTAAGCCGGGCTGCGGGCTGGGCTTCTTCCCGTTTTTGTAGTCAACTTTTTCTTTTACTCACTCACACCTATGTCTCGCACATGCGCAGTCCGCGGCACACGCCCCGTCCGTGGCAATTTCATTCTCCGCAGCGGTAAAGCCAAGAAAAAGGGCGGTATCGGTATGCACGTTACCGCGAATACCAAGCGCACCTTCTTCCCTAACCTGAAGACCAAGCGCGTGTTCGTTCCCGAACTGAAGCGTTTCGTTACCGTTAAGCTCACCGCTCGCGCGATCAAGACGATCTCCAAGAACGGCGCTCACGCCGTCCTCAGCGGCGCCGGCCTTATCTAACTTACATCAGCGTAGCGCTGGATCTTCCCCGATCTGGCTGTCTTCGCTCAACTAAAAGCCCTGCTGTCCCCGATAATACGGGACAGCAGGGCTTTTTGCTTTTGGATGGACGGAAGAGCCGTTGTGAAATGCCACCGTTTACGTTACGTTTTACGCCAGCCGTTTAATTTCCAGCTCTCGCTCCGCATCATCCATGGCGAAAAACTGCCTGACCTCTACCGGCGCGCGGCAGGCGGCAACGGCCTTGCGGCCCCAGACCAGCGCTTCGTCCAGGCTGGCAGCCTGCAGAACCCAGAAGCCGCCCACATGCTCATTGGTCTTCAGATAGGGGCCATCGGTGACGAGCACCGCCCCGTCAGGTTGCGCACGGAGTGATTTAGCGAATTTTGGCGGATACATACCGCCAACAAAAATCCTGATCCCGGCGGCTTCCATCTCTTCATTGAGCACGTCGATATCGCGAGCCATGGCTTCACCCTCTACGGACGGGTCGTAATTGTCGGGGTGGTGAATAGCAACCAAATACTGAGGCATGGGTTCTCCGGTTTACAGTTAATTAAAGGAATTGGTGCGAACCAGTTGGTGCACCATCACCTTATTGACGAACCAGTTGTGGGGGATAAGACATAATCCTCCAGGTTATTTGCTGCCGCCCAATAAATGGATTCAGACAGATACCCAAGAGTGGCCGACAATTCCAGCTAATCAGATTTGTCTTCAGACCTGCCTTCCATGTTCCAAGTATCATTCAGAGACGACAGCTGCCGCATCCTCAAGCCTCTGATAGACGAAGCTTACGCTCAATGGAAGAGCACCTCTGGTGGAGGCGAAGGTAGCGGGCCACTGCCCATCACGTACCTTCACCAGGCTTGACTGACTCCGATCCCGGCGCCCGAATTAATGTTCGGACTCGCCGTGCAGTTCTTCCTTACGCGGAAAGATCTGCCGGATGATGCGCTGGATCTGCTGCGACACCTTGTGGCATTTCTCGCCGGCCACCTGAATGTTGGCCGCAAACTTTTTCCCACGGCTTTCCGCGGGAAACTCGTTCTCCACCAGAAAGCTGTAGCCCAGCAGCGGGGTCAGGTGATTGTTGAAATCGTGTACAAGGCGGCGAAGTTCCTGACCGGTGGGGGAGTCGGGCTCGCCCATCAGGAAGGTGCAGGCCAGATTCCAGTCGGCGGGGGTGGTGATCTTGAAATTAACGCCATCGTACCGCACGATGCGGACCGGCTTGCCCAGAAGTTCCACTGCTGCGGTATCGTCGGTAACCGTCACACCGGCGGAGGCCACGGCGGAGTAGGCATCCTTAAGCAGGCTTTTGCGAAAGATCTGCGGAGTCTGCACCGCCCATATTTCGGAGCGATCCACCGTCTTGTCGACGATCTGCTCGGCGTTCACCTTTTTCAGCGTATCCACGCTGGGATAGCCGCAGACTGCCGCTCCGTCGGCCTGGGCCGCAAGAAAAACGGCCTCAATGACTTCAGGCGAAATAAACGGGCGCGCCGCGTCCTGAATCAGTACGTACTCGTGATCGTCGCTACAGGCGGCCAGGCCGTTGCTCACGCTGTCCTGACGCTGAGCGCCACCATACGCGATAGTGATGGGCGGACCGTTGCGCAGGGGCTCTACAAGAGCGCGCACGGCTTCCTCGGTATCAGGGCGCACAACCAGGATGATCTCCGCCACAAGCGGGGAAAGCAGCATGTGCTCAATCGTATGGAGCAGCAGTGGCTTGCCGGCCAGCGGGGTCAGGAGCTTGTCAAAACCCATGCGCTGGCTGCGGCCGGCGGCAACAACAACGGCACTTAGGCGCTGGCTCATTGTGCATTCTCCCCCGGCAGAGGGTGAGCGGGAATGCCGGATGGCCTGGTGGCGGTGCGGCAGTCAGAGGCGGAATCTGGGGCGGGCGAAGTCGTCATCTATCGTGTGGTGGTAGTGCGGCGGTTTCCCGTGGAAGATGATTTCTGTTTAGTGCCGGAGGTAGCTCCGGTTTTCCGAGAATTGGGGGAAGCGTCATCGCTGCGCTCTTTGGATCCCGTGCCGGCGGGTGCTTCCGGCGTGGGATTTTCAAGCGGCTTTTTAAGCTTTTGATCCGAATACCACAGCACTCCCCGCTTGCGCAACTGGGAGATGAAGACGGCGAGATTGTCTGCAACCTCAGGATCGTTCAGCAGCCGGGCGATGCCGCCTTTGCCGGTGCGAACGGTTTCCACGAGGCCGCCGACTTTCAGTACGGCGACATTGGTACTGTCTACTGCTCTTTCGGTTTTAATCAGCAATTCTTTAGCCCTTGTGACCGCTGAGCGGAAATCTGCGGCAACTTCTGGCGTGAGCACATCGTTGTTAACGCGATCCAGCGTCTTCTTAATCTCGCCGATGGCACCTTTGGCATCGGTAACAAAAGTGTTCATGTTGCCTACCAGCGGCTCGATCTTCGTCTTCAGTTCCTGCAGCGCTTTATCGGCGGACGTAACAGCCTGCTCCGCCTTGGCCATCACATTATTGGCGCGACTGATAGCTCCGCGCAGATCATCCATGGTTGTCGGCGTCAGCACGTCCTGATTGAATTTCTTCAGCGTTTTCTGCGCTTCCAGAGCGATGGATGTGGCGTTGTCGATCAGCGGCTCCACTTTGGCCATCATGTCGGCCAGGCCGGGTACGCGCTCGCCTTTGACAGTCTGGCCGTTCTGCAGCAGCTTCGCCGTGTAGCTTTTCGGCTCCACATCCACAAAGCGGTCGCCCAGAAGGCCGGAGCTGCCGATGGTAAAGCGTGCGTCTTCGCGAATACGCGCATCGCTGCGAATGCGAAGCTCCACCTCCACCGCGCGCCCTTCGTCGATAAACTTGGGATGGCTGGTGACACGGCCGATGGTGGCGCCGGAAAAGTTGACGTTAGAGCCTTTCAGCAGACCGCTTGCGTTGGGGAAAGTAACTTTAAGCAGATACGTGTCAGAGAACTCGTCCTGCAGTTTGCCAAAGACGAGAATCAGCCCGGCCATCAGCACAAGGCCGAAGATCAGGAAGAAGCCGACAATGAGTTCTCTCGATTTGGTTTCCATAAGCTAGCGCATGCAGTGTGCCGATCTTTATGCGGTCTGTCCACCCCAAGCCTTGCAACGACGCATATTTCCGTGTCGGCAGGCCGCGTGAGGGTCCTGTTCCGGCGATTACGATTAACATATCGCCGGCGTTGTTCTCACCATTCAATCCGCAGATTCAGCTTGTGACTAAAGCATATGATTCCCTTGCGCGCCCTGCCAATTTTATCCGTCCCCTGGCCGAAATCAGCATCCTCTTTATAGCGAGCCAGTTAAGGCTATGTTGCGCGGGACTAAAGTTCTGTTTTGTCCGAGCCGCGACTGAGGTTAACGCTTCGTGGTGCGCATGGTTTCCTGAAGTAGTGCTTCAAGCTGGGCCGCAATGGCTTCCGGCGAAAATTCCTGGCGTATTGCGGCGGCTTTGGCTTCTGCTGCTTCGCTGAATCCGGGGTCAGAGGCTATCCGGGCAATGGCATCCGCCAGCGCTGCGGCAGGGCCACCGCCCCGACCCGACGGCCCGTCATTGTCCGTGTCGCTATCCGATTCTGCCGCAATAAGATCTACGACGAGGCCGGAGCCGTCGCGCGTGGCCAGATAATGGGCGCCGACACCCGTTGTTGTAACTACCGGCCTGCCCAGAGCCAGTGCTTCGACCAGGGCGCGATTCCACTCATCAAAGAGAGACGGCACTACGACGACCGAAGCGCGCCGGATTTCCTTCGCGACATCCTCAGCCCTTAGTTTGCCGGGCAGTTCCAGTATCGCGATTTCCTTGCAGGCGGCGATTGTCGCGCGCCACTCCGCGTCGAATTTTGTGTCGGCATCGGTAACGCCGCCTATGATGACAAAGGTCATCTTCTGTTCGGCGCTGCTTTCGTGGCGATAGCCCAGCAGCCGCGCCGCATTGGCAAAGAGCAACGCGCCTTTCTTACGATTAAGCGCGCCGAGAAACAGTATACGCCCGGGCTCGGAACTAATGGCAGTTAAGGAGTTAGCTCCTCCGTCCGCTGTAGCCGCCGTCGCCGCCAGGAATGTTCGGGTCAGATTATGCGGCAGCACGCGGATTTTCGTGGACGGCGTTCCATAATCCTTCTCCATATGGCGGGCGACCAGAGGAGAATTGGCCACAGCAAGGCGCGAGCGGCTATAGGCAAAGCGCAGCGCCCACACATCTGTAAAGCTGGGACGCATTCCCTGGAAGCCATAACGCAGCGCGTAGGTGTGGCAAAGGATCGGCGGGACAATGCTGATCAGATCCGCCAGGCCGGCTACAACGCCGTCGGGTTCCTCGCACTGCGCCCAGAGTACGTCGAAGGGGCCGCGTTGTTTCAGGAATTCAAACAGATCGGTCGCGTCAGTCAGAGCCTTCCGATGTCCCCAGAGAAACTTGAGCGCTTTGTCCACGGGTGAGGCCATCAGGGATCGCCTCCAGCGTGGTGTTTCCCAGACTTCCAGACGGCCTAACCTGCTGCGGTGCAATAGCTGAGCGTTGCTCCTGGCAGGGTCGCTCTGCGTTAATACGACCACTTCGTGACCGCGATCCTGCAGAGCTTCCGCCAACTGCTGGGCCGTACCACCCGGGCCATCGGGACCGCCCGCGCGACGGTTTTCCTCCCACATCCAGCGGGAAAGCAGGGCGATCTTCATGGCGCAGGAAAGAGGAGGTCAGGAAGTCACTGTCGCTTCAGCTCTTTTCAATCCAGCCCTCGGGCCACGGCGCCTGGGAAACTTCCTTAGGAAGTTCGGCGGTGGGGATGTGCTTCAGCCCCGGATACAGGGCGGAACTTCCCCGGAAAGGATGGATGTTTTTGCTCTCGGGTGTGATCTTCTTCCACACGTTCTCGAACCAGTCCGGATCCACCAGATCGTTATGGCTCCAGTTCTTTATCTTGGTCTCTACGCGCTCGTCATCGCCCACCATGGAGCCATGGTGCAAGTACAGATCTTCATCAAAGGTGACGATTTTCGGCTTGCGCCATTTGCGAACGTATTCGGTGTAGCGCGACCAGCTGCGCCAGTTCACCTGGCGGTCGTTGTTGAACAGGAAGCCTTTGCGTAAAAACACGAAGGGCCGGTAATCGTTATTCGGCTCAATGCGCAGATTCCACGACTTGAAGTAAGTCCATGACCGGATGCGATAGCCCGCCCACTGCGTGCGCTTTACTTCATCCCAAGCGCGCTGAAGCACGTCCGTGGGGTAGACTTCATCGGCATCGATAATGAGGTAATAGTCCGCTTCGGGAGCCAGTGCGATCGCGGCGTTTCTCAGGCGTGCGGGCGCGTCCTTGCCAGGCAGCCACGTGTTGTTGCGCGGTATGGTGATACGGAGTTTATTGTCCGGATCGGGCAGGGAAAGCAGGCGCTGCACCGTGCCATCGGGCTCAAGCGGTTTGCCATCCAGATTGCGATCGTAACCCGTGGTTGCGCAAATAGCATCAACTACCGGATACATCGCCGCGTAGCTGGCAGGAACAAACGGCTCGTCTTTAAAGACAAGATAAACAGCGGCTAACTTCATGGTCTGAGGGGAAAGAGAAAAGGGGAGAGGAAAAGGGGCACGCTACCGAACCGGCGCGGAAAGCTGAAGCAAAAAACATCGGGCGGGACGCTATTTCAGCGCCGGCTCCGAAGAGACAGGGACATTCACCGTCCCTGTGCGCTCCAGCTTGCCCCATCCCACCAGTGCGCCGCGACCGATGGCAAGGAGGGACTTCCAGATAACCCAACTGAGCAACGGCCGGTAAAGAAAGCGCATGGGTATAATGAGCAGGGACTTACGGATCGGCTCTTTTTCCGTGCAGCACGCGACCAGCGCCAGCATGACATCCGCCGCCACGCTCAGCACGCCGTATAAATACAGATCCGGTGAGCGCCCGCTGACCAGCGACAGAATCAGCAGGAAATCGACAATCGGCGAGGCTGCGATCAGGGCGATCTGAAAGAACCAGAGGCTGGGCAGACTGAAAAGCCCCAGTGCGCCCGCCTGCGGATTGCCGACGAGATCACGATGCTTCCACAGGCACTGCATGGTACCGAAAGCCCAGCGAAAGCGTTGCTTGGCGAGGGTGGCCACGGTATCTGGAGCCTCCGTGTGGGCAAATGCGTCCGGCACATAGGCGACGCGCCAGCCATTACGATGCAGCATCAGCGTGATGTCCGTATCTTCCGCCAGCGTGTCGTGGTTAAAGCCGCCGGCCTGCTCCACTGCCTGGCGTCGCCACGCGCCAACGGCACCCGGCACCACGGTAATGCAGTCGAGCGCCGCATAGGCACGGCGGTCCAGATTAAAGCCGCAGATGTACTCCAGAGACTGAAACTTGCCAATCAGCCGTTGATCGTTGCCCACCCTGGCGTGGCCGGAAATCGCACCGACGGTGGCATCCTGAAACGGCGCAACAAGGCGGCTCACCGTGGTTGTCTCAAAAAGCGTGTCCGCATCCAGCAATACCAGGATGTCATGATCCGCTTTGGCTATGCCGTTAGTCAGTGCCTGCGACTTACCTGAGTTGGTCTGACGCAGCACTCGCACCCGATCTTCACCGGCAAAGTCGCGCTCCACGGCACCTGCTGTGTCGTCGCTCGAACCATCATCCACAACCAGAATCTGCAGCGGCCCTGCGTAGTCGGAGTCAAGAAGAGAGCGGATCGTTTTCCCAATGACTTTGCTTTCATTGTATGCCGCCACCACGATGCTGACGCCGGGCAGGAAGGGCTCAGACGGTTCCGGTTGAGGCTTTGCGCCGCGTACAGCAATGCTTCCATCCGGCAGTTTGCGCGATTGTACGGCCAGCAACGTAATGACCAGCGTGCGCAACACCACCAGCCCGGTGGAGACGATAAGGAAGGACCAAAGCGCTCTCTCCGCCAGAACCATAACGCGGAAGCCGGAAGCGCTGAAGAACTGGCTGTACGGGCGGCCTTCCAGCTGTGCGGGCGGCATGAAAGCGTCGTACGAAACGCCAGCCAGCTCGTTAAGCGGCACAATTACGTCGCCGCGATTCAGGAAGTGATCGATGATGCGCGGGAGCGCCGCGACAGTCTGGGTTCGGTCGCCGCCGCCGTCATGCATCAGCAGGATGTTGCCGTGCGGACGCTGCTGAATAACGCGGCGCACCATCTCATCGGCGCCGGGCTTTTCGTAGTCTCGCGGGTCGATTTCCTGGGCGACTGTCGTATAGCCCAGTTTATTGGCCAGATCGATTGGACGCGCTTCCGAAAGATCGCGTGGACGGGAATCCGCAATATAAGGAGGGCGGAACAGAATAGTGGAGTGCCCGGTGATAGCCTGGATCAGTCGCTGTGTGGCATTCAGCTCTATATTCACCTGCTGCTCGGAAATCTCCGACATGTTGGCATGGGTATACGTGTGATTGCCAATCAGGTGCCCTTCCTGAAAGATCTGCGCAACGAGCTCCGGGTAGCGCTCCGCAGCTGAGCCGAGCAGGAAGAAGGTTGCTTTAACGTTGTAGTGTCGCAGAATCTCCAGTATCTGTGGCGTATAGGTGGGATCCGGGCCATCATCAAAGGTCAGTGACACCTTCTTGCCGCCGGACGGACCGCGATGCAGGATGGAGGGAAAGATCGGGAATGTCTCGTACTTTGCCGTAAGGTAATCGCCGCTAACCTGGACCTGGCGTTTGCCGTCGCGTTGCGTCAGATCGGTGGTGATAAACTCGCCTTCACCGATCTGAGCCACCTGATCGCCGGGTCTGATGGTGAACAGCGGCTGGAGATCAGTGGGCGTCAGGTCGCGTTTGGTAATGAGTGGGAAGGAGAGCCAGACCTGCGGATCTTCCTGGCCCAGGCGGTACAGACCGATGCCTCCCGCCTTGCTTTCCAGTACAGTTCTGGCCTGATTCAGAAACGTGATGGCATCCAGAAACCAGACCGTATGATGCTGGCCGCGGTCATCATAAGTGAACATCGGATTCAACGCGCCGGGAACAAACGAAACGTCGCGGGTATCCGCCCGGGACGCGCTGGCGGCGGCGTCGGCGAAGCTCATGGTACGTGCGGGAAACTCATCATCTTCCCAGTCGTATGCATAGTTACCCAGAGTAATTACCCACTGGGAAGGCTCATTGCCCGAGCTTTGCAGCAGCGTATCGACCCAGGCTTCAAGCCAGGTCTGAGAAGCGATCGGGCCGGGCGTATCGCGATCCGAGTTTTCGTCATGCAGCGATGCAACAAATCGGTCAACATAAGGTGCCATGGCCTTGACATCAAAAACTTCAAGGTCGCGGCCCACGGGAACAGTCAGCCACAGCTCGAAACCGGCAGCATGCAGTGCGCCGGAGAACTGGGTTATAAGCCCCACCAGCTCATCGCGGAGGACGGGATCGACTTCCTGCCAGTCGATCAGCAACCCCGCCGCTCCGGCTTTGCTCAACTGCGCCAGTACCTGATTCATCATCCGGTCGCGGCGATCGCGGGGGCCGCGCAGCATGCTTTCCACGCGTTCGGGTTCCCAGTTGTCGCCGTCCAGATTGTTGAGCATTAACAACAGGCGGACATTATTTTCCCGCGTACGGCGAAGCACGGGCTGAACGAGCTCATCTTCGGCATCAACACGGATGTTGCCGTAGAGATCCCCCATCGTCATCCACTCCGTGCAGACGTGTGTCATCAATTTTGCATTGCGACGCAAAGAATCCACGCTGTTCAGATCCCACGGTGCCACAAAACCAAGCCGGATATAGCTGGCAGCCGCATCAGTAGCGGACGGCTTGCCTCGTACTGGCGGAGGCAAATCCCCCATGTTGTGGCGTTGGCGATACTTCAGAACCTGCTTGGAAGCGGTCTGATATGCGGCAGGCTGTCCGTCGCGAATTGCTTTAAGTTCACCCTGCAGCACCTGCAAACCCTTGGGCGGCTCAAACCGCGGAAGCAGCATAAGGCTTTGCACGAAAAGCACTAATGCAGCGAGCGATAGCAGCGCAACAATAAGCCCGAACAGACGCAGGCGCGGCCAGCGTAGGCCGCTTTGGTCTAAAAAGACAAAGCGCCGCGCGTTCTGAGGGCGTGGAGAAGAGGAAGGGTCCGGACGAGGAGTCTCTGGCATAGTTGAAGTGCCGCCCGCGGGGTGGCGAATCGCGTGATGAGGCGGGCGGCCAGGACTTTACACGAATATCTCTACCATTATCGGACGAATATTCCAAAATCTAAATGGCAGGATTGAGTCAGGCGCGCAAAATAAGGCGGAGACATCAATATCGCTGGAGCAATTCCAGCATTTTACGATCCAGTTTGTGGCCCTGAAAGTCTTCATACTTTACGTCGGTGCGGCCACTGTCCATCACCCCAAAACTGCCGCGGAAGTTCCACAGCGCCCAGCCGAAGCCGGCCTGTTTGTAGTTCTTCAGTACGTCCTCAAGCCAGTGCAGCGTCACAGGGTGAGGCGTCTTATTGAAGCTGCCAAATTCTCCCACCATCACGCCGACTTTCTTCTCTTTTTCCAGCTTGATCCAGGGCAGAAGGCGCGTCGTCCACAGTGTTTCGCGATTGAACTGGCGTCCGCCTGAAAAGGTTGCGGCGGGCGGTGTTGCCCCAGCGTTGTATGAAATGTTATACCATTCCGGCTTGGTAAAGAAGGTATTCATGGACCTGAGCCTGAGCACCTGCTCCGCCTGATCACCCGCAGCCGGGCGAATGCCGATTTCCGACATCCGCAGCCAATCCCCCTCGTGCAAAACAATTTGGACCGACCTGGTGCCGGCGGGAATGGTGGCTTTCAGATCCAGATCATAATCAT
>JBGGNE010000005.1:0-4540 GCA_041287705.1 Methylacidiphilales bacterium
AACGTTGCCGCGCGCAAGGCTCTTGCCCCCAATGCAGGACGCGGCCTGCCGAACAGTGCCCCGCCGCCTGCTGGTCCCGCCCGCGCCGCCGGATTGCGCGTGCTTCCACCGCCACCGGATCTTCACTGGCTGCTGGTGCTGCTGATGGGAATTCTTACCCTGGGATTCTTTACCAGTCTCTGGACTCTGGTATTGCTGAACTGGGTCCGCCGCGTGAACCGCAATGCGTATCCCCTCATTCTTACGTTACTGTCTCTCTTCTTAAGCTGGGCTTCCACGGCGCTTGTCGCTTACAAAATATACGTCATACCCTTCGAGCCCCCGCAATACCACGCAACGGTGGATCTGGGCATATCCGTCTTTAGCGTCAGCCAGCTTGTACTGTGGGTAACAGCGCTTTTTCTGACCCGCAAAACGTTGTTGCATTACTATAACGTGGTTGAGCCCATTAAGCTGAAGCTCAGCTTCATCCTTACTTTTCTTCTCTCCACCCTGTATCTACAGTATCACCTCTCGCGTATAGCCAGGTGGAAGAAAACGGGTGTAATACCTTAAGAAACGGAACTGCTCGGCGCTTCACCTGTTCACATTGTAAGGGCCTCAGCTCTTCGACTCCGGAATCCCCGGCCATGTCGTAATGTTGTCTGCCGCAAAGATGGCTTTCAGAGATTCTGCCGCATTGTCCCGCGAGAGAATCAGGCTGGAGACATCTTTTTGGGACTGGCTTTGCGCCTGCAGAACAGCCTGGGCAGCTAGGTCTGCCGCGCTTTGTTCGGAGGTGAAGACGTGGAGAATGCGGGGTAAGGCAGAATTTTCAGACATGATGTGGGGAAATGAGTTTGGCGTCAGCTTGAGGATGCCCGTGGATCTACAGCCTCTGTATCGCCGCCAGCGTAATGTCATCATTTTGCGGCTGGCCGCTGCTGAAGCGTTGCACGCGCTCCACGATGTTGCGAGCGAGGAATTCGACGCCCTTCTGGCCGGCGGTTTTCAGGGCGGTCTTCAGGTGTTCTCTGCCGAATTCTTCGCCGTGGGCGTCCATAGCTTCGTTGATGCCGTCCGTGTAGACGATTATCGTGTCCTTGGGCTGCATGGCAATAACCACCTCCTGGATGACTTCGTCGAAAACTTCGCCGCTGTCGATGCCCAGGGCCATGCCGGGCGCGCTGATCGGTTGCACCAGCTCAAAATTATTGGTGCAGATGAGCGGAGCTTCGTGGCCGGCGCGGGCCATGCGAACCTGCTTCGTGGCGGTATCCAGAATGATGTACACCATCGTGATGAACATGTCTTCGCGGATATCCGGCTGCAACTGACGATTGACCGCGCTGAGCACCTGCGCCGGAGAAGGGCATCCTACCGCTTTGCTGCGCAGAACGCTGCGGCACATGGCCATGATAAGGCTGGCGGGGATACCTTTACCGGAGACGTCGGCGATGACAATGCCGATCTTGGTAGGGTCAACCTGAATGAAATCGTAGTAATCGCCACTGACGTGCTGGGCGGGGAGATTGATGGCGCAGATCTCAAAGTTCTCCAGCTTGGGTGCGCTGGCGGGGAGGAGTATACGCTGAATCTCGCGCGCTACCTGAAGGTCATGATCTATCTTCTTCTTTTCTGCCAGCTGACTGTAGACCTGAGCGCTGTGCAAAGCGTAAGCGGCGGTATCGGCTACGGACTTAACGACATCGAAATCACTGGCGCTGAACTGTTTGCCGCCTTCCCGGTTGGCGACCGCCATGACGCCGAGCTTTTCGTCGCGGTAGTGCAGCGGTACGGCAATATAGCTTACCACTCGCAGGCTTTCGTCCTTAAAGACGGGGAACCGGTTATCGCCCTCGGCATTGTAGACGACCAGGGAGCGGCCAGACTGGGCGACCTGCGCAACTACGGAGTTGGAGTTCTTCGGTATGGGTTCACCCCGGATGAAGCTCTCCAGGTACTCGTGGCGGGTGACCAGCTTGTCGGCAATGGTTTCGTCGACCGGAAACGGCGGCGGGAATATCCCGTTGACCTGCACGGCTTTAAGCTCGGTGCGCTGGGAGTTGTTCCACAGGTAGACAGCTCCGCCGCGGGCCTCACAGACGCGCATGGCGCAGCGCAGGATGATATTGAGCAGGTACGGCTTATCGATGTGCTCGGTGAAAGCTTCGCCCAGATCGTGCAGAAACTCGAAGATGACTTTCTTCTCCTGCTGCTGAGAGTCGATCAGGCCGTGCAGTTCGTCCTCGCGGCGGCTGGCGCGGTCCAGCAGCCAGTACAGCACGAGGGCAGTGCCTACGCCAGCGAATGCCGACATCCATGCAAATGCTTCCATTCGTGTGTATTAAAGCCAGAGTGCTGCGGCTCTGTATGTGGAGCCTGCTGAAGCTTGGCGACGGCGTTGGGTTAATGGAGAAGGTGGAGGGAGAAGAGCGAGGTGGTATGTAGGGCGCAGGCAGTGTCGATGTGGAGGAGAACAGTAAAACGGACAGAGAAAAAGGAAAGCGCAAAGAGTGTTTATAGGACGTTTCGCGCAATGCAATACACGCGTATATCACATGATAATAATCTCCTGCTAACAGATTATATGAGCTTGGCATCAGCGATCTGGTGCCCTTTCTGTCGGACTATGTCGCGCCAAGCTGAATCAGATATTCATACACTGCAGGATAGTCGGTATACTTCCTTCTGTTTCGAGGAACCTTCGCGTGTTTGAGATCTTTCCGATCTTTGCAGCAGTCCAGCGGTGTCTGACCTTCTTTATTTTTCTGATGAACATCTACACCAGGAATTGCGGTCAGAAGCTTTATTATACTGATATTACCGGCCGCGGCCGCCTGATGCAGGGCGTACCCTTTTCCATTGGGATTGGCACCTTGTCGCAAAAGCTCCGCTATGGGCTCGATGTGTGAAACCAGAGGGTAAGCTCTTGTCAGCGGAGTAAAGCCATTGCAGTCCTGGGCTTCAATATCCGCCCCGGCTTTCAGCAGACAGCGGATGATATTAACGTAACCTTCCTGGCAGGCCCAGTGTAATGGTGTATCGCCCCCATTATCAGTCAGATTTGGGTTGGCGCCTGCCTCAAGCAGCAGCTTTACATACCTTAGCTTGCCGCAACTGGAGGCTGGATGCAGTGCCGTACCGCCTCTGTCAAAACGAACCGTTGCATTGGGATCTGCGCCACGCGCAAGCAGATCGGATACTGCTGTGGAGTTTCCTTCCTCCAGCACAGCTCTCAGGAGCGCTGTAGTGCCCTGGGAGTCCAGGCGGTCGATCGATTTGCGGCGTGGGGAGCGCATGGTCAATCTGTCCCGGCCAGGCGAAACTACTTGTGCGCCTGGCCCCGCATAATTTAATGGTGCTGCACCCGCGAATACGTGGAAGCTGCCGCTACTCGTCCCCGGGGATGCCGAGATCTTCCTTCAGGTACGCGACGACGTCTTTGAACTTGGGCGTGTTGCGCGGATCCAGGTTGATAAGATTCGTGTGAGCTTCCAGCATGTTGAGGCCGGACTCGCGCTTGGTGGGGCTGCCGGCTTCCAGTTCGTCCATCTTTTTGGGCTCGGCGGGTGCCGGCGCGTTGATGGAGAGAATGCGATCGAGGCCCAGATTCTGGAAGAGCTCCATGTTGCGCGGGGTCACCTTCACGATCTTCACCTTGCCCTGGTGTTCGCGCAGTTTCATGCCCAGCCCCGCAAGGGTGCCGAGAAAGGTGCTGTCCAGGTAAGTGCATTCCTCCAGATCTACCGTCCACTGGTGCACGCCCCGCGTCAGCATTTGCAGGTAGAAGGTCTTGACCGCGTTCGCGTTCTGAAACGATCCGCGCCCGACGACGTGGATGAAGCCTTGGCCTTCTTCCCTCGCTACGAGTATTTTCGAATTATCCACAGTACCCCCTATCATACGTCCTAGGACGGGGCGGAGTCAACGCGCGAGAACAACTGCGTTTCGGCGAGCGCCAAGCCTTGAGACGATGTTGGAAACGGGGGCCGCGAATGGGTTGATGCCGTGCCCGGAGAGGTGTTGCAGCGCAACATTTTCCCTCTGTAACCGGTGCTTTGCGGCGTGATGGCCCACGCGGCTTCTCTACCTTGATAATACGAGCGACAGATGAGAAATTGCGCATTTGTCGCGTCAATTTTCGTACCGCCCCGCAAAAAAAGGTGGAGCCGTGTGCGAAAGTTACGGCTAGGCTGAGCATGCAAACTGAATCGTAAAGCGCAATGCTCGGGTGAATGTATGGCACCGAACCTGAAAATAACGCCGAAGAGCCTTTTCGAGCCCCGGGGGGTGGTCGTAACGCTGATGTTGCTGCTGGCTGTTGCGATGGCAGGCTTCGGATTTGCCATGCAGGCACGCGCAGAAGATGCGGACCGGGAGAAGCCGGCGGTCCGGATCAGGCCAAAATATGAGCGATACGGTCTCGGGCAGTCGATCGAGGTTGTGGTGAACCTGCGCAACATCTCGGATGAATCGTGGGACTGGCGCGGGGATACATGGATGGATGCACTGGGGATCAGCGTGGTGCCAGCAGTTACTGCGTCTGGCGGATCATCGG
>JBGGNE010000006.1:0-12252 GCA_041287705.1 Methylacidiphilales bacterium
CTTTCCATAGAGGTTGATGAAAGGCGGAGCATCTTTGGTGATGTAAGTGATGGGGCTGCCCGCTTTGGCCTTCTCCGCATTAGCCTTCAGAGGGCCGCCAATGAGATCCTCCACCACTTTGGTAATGCCCTTGTTGGGGTAACCATCAAACCGGGCCAGGTCCGACGGGCCAACAATGTTGACGACCGCCTGCACCGCGCTGGATTGATCCAGGTTCTCACCAACATCAAATGTCTTGATATTGCCGGTAACGCCCAACAGCGAAACAAGATGCCCGCCAGCAGATGCGCCCGCCACGCCAATGATGTCGCCGTTGATGCCCAGTTCCCTGGCGTGGGCTCGCAGGTAGCGTACCGCCGCCTTGCAATCCTCAATCTGCGCGGGGAACTTAGCGGTTTTGCTGAACCGATAGTTGATGCTCGCGACCGAAAAACCTCTGTTTAACAGCACAACCGCGGGACATGGCGACTTGGAGCCCCCGACCCAGCCACCGCCATGAATCCAGATGACCAGCGGAGCTTTGGGGTCGGGATTTGCGTAGACATCCAGCATCTGTCGTTCGCCGCCGCCCGTAACGTAGGGAATGTTCTGGGTGATCTTGAGCTGACCAGGCGTCACCGGTGCTGTTGGTGCGGAGGCAGAAGCAGGAGCAGCCGAAGTAGGTACCAGAGTCTTCTCGTCATCCCTGGCCAGACAGACGGTGGCCAGAAGGGTAACTGCACTGATGATAGCGATGCCGCCGCGACAGGCAAAAAACAGGGACCGAGTCTTTAACTTCATAAAAATGTGGTGAGTTGAACGAGATCCAAGCCGCTGATTGAAATTCAATCGAGCAGGTTCTTGGTAAAAAACTTGGTAACCAGCGGGCCAACACTCCTTGCGGGCAACTGATGCTCGGCCTTGAAACGGACAAGCTCCACGGGGACGTTGAAGGTCTTCAGCGCGGCTTCCAGACGTTCACCGTGCGTGGGAGAGATAAGAGGGTCGCGCTCACCATACAGCAGCAGAAAGGGCGGAGCGCCGGCCGCCACATAGGAGAGCGGGCTGGCCGCTTTCGCTTTCTCCGGACTGGCCTGAATCAGGCCGCCCAGCAGGAGCGTAAGCGCATCGCCTTCCTTGGAGACGCGGAACAGAGAGAAATCCGTAGGGCCGGACATGACCACCACAGCCTGCACGCGGCTGGATTGCTCGGGATTGTCGCCCACATCGTAAGCCGCCACACCACCCGTGGTGCCGAGCAGGGCGCAGAGGTGCCCGCCTGCGGATTGCCCCGCGACACCGATATTGTTAGTGGAAAGGTTCAGCGCTTCTGCATTAGCCCGCAGATAACGGATCGCTGACTTGCAGTCCAGAATCTGCGCAGGGAAGGCGTCGGTGGTGGCATAGCGGTAGTTGATGCTGACAATAGAGAAGCCGTTGGAAAGCAGTGGCAAAATGGCCGGATTGTCCTTGTTACCCTGAGTCCACGAGCCCCCATGCACCCATACGAGCAGGGCTTTCGCTTTGGGGTTGGCATACACATCCATCGTCTGGCGCGCCGTGCCTCCCTTCACGTAGGGGACGTTCTTTGTTATGCGCACATCCTTGGGCATAACATACTGGGCGCGGCATGCAGTGGAGGGAAGCGCCAGGCAGCTGATGATCAGGGCCAGAAGGAGGTGGTGTAATTTCATGTCCGGGCGAAAAGGAGAGCGCCGGGCATAAGCAGGCCCGGTCTGTTTCCGCCACTTAAGCAGGATAATGCTGCAAAATCAACAGGGCTGAAGGCTTATTAGGCTTAGGAGTCTCCGGAAAATAAACTAACCAGCAGCCACCCGTCACGCGCCCTTACGGAATACGGATGCTGTAGAGAGAATGGCGCGCCGTCATGAACAGCGTCTTGCCGTCGTCGCCGCCGAATCCACAGTTCGCGGGACATTCCGGCACCAGAATAATGCGGTCTTCCGTGCCATCCGCCTTCACCACGGCAACCCCGTTGCCCACCGTAATATACAGAGTGCCGGACGCATCGGTCTTGAAGCCATCGGGCACGCCTTCCTTCACTTTGTAGAAGATCGTGGAATCGCTCAGTGTATGGTCCGCATTCACTTTCAGGCGCCGTACGTGCGCGGGTTTGCCGGAGTCGCCAATGTAGATCCAGGCGCCGTCGGGCGAGAAGCAAAGGCCGTTGGGCTGTTCAAAATCGCCAATGATCAGGCGAATCTCTTTTGTCTCGGGATCCAGACGATAGACGCCCTGCACAGGCTGTTCAGAGGGACGCTTGCCGCGGCCATACACAGGATCGGTGAACCAGATCGCGCCGTCGGCAGCTACCACAATATCATTAGGCGAGTGGAACCTGGCGCCATTGAACTGCTCGGCAATGACTTCCAGCGGAGTAGTGGGATCCTGAGCGCTGCTGCGGGTCACCACCCGTGTTTCGTGATGGCAGGCGAGCAGCCGGCCTTTGGAGTCAAGAGTCAGTCCGTTGGATCCGTTGCTGGGTTTGCGCCACGGTGTCGCCGTCTTTGTGGCAGGGTCCCACTTATAGATGGTATTGCCGGGGATATCGCTGAACAGCAGGTATCCGGTAGTGCCCGTGGCGGGATTTGCGGCGATCCAGATGGGACCTTCGACAAACTTGTAGCCTTCTGCAAGCTTCTCAACTCCCGGGGAAATCCTGGGAGCGGCGGGAGCAACCGGGGCGGCATTGGTGTCGGCAGCGTCGGCGGGCGTTACACTCATGAGGCATAAGATGGAGGCAAACGCCACGCTTGCAAGGCAGGAAAAGGAAAAGCGGTAAGGGAAGTTAAAGGCAAAGGCCATGCGGTAGAACAGAACAGCAGGCTTTAGCGCCGAAGGCAAGTAATTGCGCCGCCGGCGCTATATCGACCTCCTCAAACGCGACTGCGAAACGTGTTTACTTCGACTTGGCGAACACCGAGTTATCAAGCGCACGCTCGGAGGGATAGAGCAGCGGATGGCTGGCGAACTGAGCGGGCAGCTGCTTGTAGGCGCTCGGCATCGTAACGGCGGTCAGCGTTTCCATGCTGAGCGCGGCCATGGTGCGGGGCGTAAAGATCTCCTGCACGGCCCCCAGAGCTTCGCGGGGATGCTCGGCCCCCACGGGAATCGCTACCTGATACAGCGTGATGATCGAGCCGTTATTCGGCAGCACAATCTTCCAGTTGCGGCTGTCGCGGGCAAACCGGCGGCAAAGCTCCGGAATCGTATCAACAACCAGGCGAGCCGTTGTGGCGGGCGGAGCGGTCAGCCGGGCGTCATTGGTCTCGGCGGATTTACCAGCGTGACGCAGCAGAGCCAGCCGCCAGGAGGGATCGGGCCGCCAGTAGATTCCGGCCATATCCGCCGAACCCAGCACGTCATCCCAGCCATTGGGCGGCTTGGGGAAATCGGCAATCTTGTACGCATAGCCCGACAGGGAAACGGCATAGGCCAGGGTAAAGTGATTTTCCTGGTCGAAATAGTGGCCGCGATAACGGTTGTAGACGAGATCCTTGTTCAGGGGCCAGGTAACCGGGCTGAGTTTCTGCGCACGGATGAGCTCAGACGCAACGCGATCGGAAACCGCGACAAGATCGTAGGCGGGAGCAGCCTTCATTGCTTTCTGCAAGGCTTCCTCATCCGTTTTGTACGGATCCAGCGCAACGTTGGCGCCGGTGCGTGTCGTGATCTGCTTCTGCAGCCACGCAGGCATGTGATCGGCGGGAGCGAGAACGCGGAGCGCAGGGCCCTTTCCTGCCGCAGGGGCGGGCGTTGGTGCGGCAGGAGCCGGCGCGGGTGAAGACTGTGGCGCAGGAGCCGATTCCGGCGTGATTTCCTGGGCGCGGGCGGTTACCGCAAACGGGGCGACGGCAGCCAGTGAGCCCAGGGTACTGAGCGCAAAAATAAAGCGCAGCAGGAGGGTGAGACAGGGGTGTAAGCCGGGAATAGGGCTGAGGCAGCCAGCGGCGCTGTGCCATCGGGAAGTGTGTGCCATGTGAGCAGATCGATCAGATCTGCCCGGCAATGTAGCGGCTTTGCGACGGTTTCACAATATCAGATTCCATGGACCAGATGACCTGACGCAAACCTTCCCCTGCCCGGTCCCGCTCCGGATTACACGCGACCGTAACGACGCTGGCGGGAGGCGAAGTCCTGAAGCGCGTGGACAAACTGATCGCGACGGAAATCGGGCCACAGGGTGGCGGTAACATGAATCTCCGTGTAGGAGAGCTGCCAGAGCAGGAAATTGCTCAGACGCATCTCGCCGCTGGTGCGGATGAGAAGATCGGGATCGGGGTACGGGCTGGTGTAGAGGTGGCTTTCCAGCACGGTGTCGTCAATCGCTTCGGGATTAAGCCGGCCGCTGCGCACTTCGGCGGCAATGGAACGCACCGCCTCGATAATTTCCACACGGCCGCTGTAGCTCAGGGCCAGAATCAGCGTCAGACCGGTGTTGCCACTGGTGGCTTCTATGCTGGCATCCAGACGGTCGCGAACCGATTTGGGCAGATCCGACAGCCGCCCGATCGCCTGCAGCCGGACGTTATTGGACATCAGTTCTTCCAGTTCCTCACGCAGAAACTGCTCCAGCAACAGCATCAGCGCCGCGATCTCCGCGCGCGGGCGGCGCCAGTTCTCCACGGAGAATGCGTAAAGTGTAAGATACTTCACGCCAAACTCACCCGCGGCGCGCACACAGGAGCGCACGGCCTCAACGCCGGACCGGTGCCCGGCCACACGCATCATACCGCGCCCCTTGGCCCAGCGGCCGTTGCCGTCCATGATAATCGCAACGTGCTGCGGCACAACCGCAAGGGCAGGCACGCCGGGTGCGGCCACATGGGCTACCGCCGTCGCAGCCGCAGCCGGCAGGGGGCCGGCAGGCAGTGTGGAGGTGGCGCCGTTGCCGTTCTGGTGCTGGCCGTGGCCTTTGGTTCGTGGGGAGCTGCTCATGATCTCATGACATGACGTGCGGAAGCCGGAAGTTTCCCTGGATATATCGGCACGTAAAGTGGGGGAGATGGGGGAGAATACGCTTTCCGCAGAAATGGGCAATACTTGGCGCGACAAATCTGCGGTTGGTGAAGAATGTAACGAGGGAGCGGCAGGGTGAGGTTCGCGATCTTCGCCGTGCTGAGAAAAGAGGTGGTGTGCCTGGGGATGGAACTCGTGCATGAGAGGATAGTATCCGACTAACTTTGCCATGCAAAGTAAATTCTTTGCCCTTTGCGATACTTTTACGCATATGTCTGATTTGCAGACGCAAACACCCCCCCTCCATCCACGGCTAATTTACGCATGCAGAATCTATGCCTGTTTCGAAGCATTATTTTGTATTAGCCGCGCAGATTTACGTGTGCTATTGCGCGACATTCCATGCAAACGTTCTTACATAGAGGATACGGAAGAGCGGTTCGCGTCGTTTCGCTTTTCCACCCACGTCCAAAGCTGCGTAACCAGCCAAGGTCCTCGCGTCTCCATCAGAATGCAGCCGAGCACTGCAAAGGCGAGCACTGCAAAGGCGAGCACGCTCAGTATCACTAAAGTTTTGGAGAGGCGCGATTTCATCCACACAGGCTCATGAGCGTGATTGAGAAGGAGATTGTGGCGCGAATATGGCGGTTGTCAGGCTTTTGGGAGGCGTCTTTCAGCCGACTTCCTTAACTTGTATTTATATCACGGGCGCTTGCTTAATCTTGACTTCAGTGCGGTTCTATTGCCGTCGCCACTTTCCGGGATCCACGCAAAACGCTGTGTCTGAATGGTAAGCGGAAGTTGCCTCAGCCATGGGCATTTCAAGCCCCAATTTCAGAAAAAGTGACAGAGATTATACAAGTGCATTATTTTACGCATCTTACGATAAAAAATCGCCGCCATGTCTTTACGCAACCACTACCTGTGGTATGTTTTGCGCTTGGAACGCTGGTTATGAGCAAGAAAAAAATCAGCCTATTTTTTAGTCGGAAACCTTGTTTTTGCTTGTCTGATGGCTTCCAAAATCTATTGTCATAAAACACTCCGCGAGCACCATATGTGGTAGAATGAGAGCAAATCACCCCATATATTGTGGAACCACTTCTCATCATAGCTGCCAAAATAGCTTGGATTTGACCTTGATCTTTCCGTCAGTCCGCGCTCAAATCCCAGCCCATTTTGCCGATCAATCCGTGGTGCTGCCAGACGAAATAACACCACAAGATGTAGCGCATGTCATTTTCCTGATAAATCGTACCAAAACCTGCGCAACCCCCGTCTTACGGGGTCTATTAGTGCACTTTTTACGTTACAATTTTTCAATCGACTGCGCCGCCAATCGAATCATTGCCACCTCTTCCTCCTGAAATTCTTATGTCTTTTGAAGCTCCCCAGGGCCAACTCGAACTAAGCGGGTTTTACGCAAGCGAACCGGAAATATTTGTCCGTAAACGCGACGGCACGCTGGAACCCTGGAACGAGCAGCGCATCCTCCTGGCGATCGAATCCGCCTTCCGCGCAGAATCACATCTGCCCGAAAACCGCCCTCTCAGCGAAGAACAGAAGTTCAGCGCCCAGAAGGTGATGGAGGCAGCTCAGAACAAACTGAAGTCTAAATCCGCCCGTGGCGAGGAGCTGGAAGTCGAAGTCATTCAGGACACCGTGGAAGCGCAGCTGATGGCGCTGGGCCACTTCAATGTCGGCCGCCGATACATCATGTATCGTGAGGAGCGCCGCCGCGCCCGTGCCCTGAAGGCCGCCGAAGCCGTACTGCACGTCACTCTGCCCGACGGCCGCCAGGAGGTGCTGAATCCCCAGCGCATCCGTGACCGCGTGGCCCGCGCCGCCCACGGCCTGGAAGACCGTTGCAACGGCCCGGAAATCGCCGACGAAGCACTGCGCACGCTGTATGATGGCGTCAAGCTAGATGAAATCGATCAGGCGCTCATCCTCGCCTCCCGCAGCCGTATCGAGCGCGAGCCCGCCTACACGTACGTCACGGCGCACCTGCTGCTGGATGTCGTGTACCGCGAAGTGCTCCCCTCCCACTTCAGCAATCTCCTTTCGATCGACGAAAGCGACGCCCTGCACCGCATTCACTTCCGCAAAGCGCTGGAATACGGCGTCAGTGTCGGTCGCGTCAACGCCGAGCTGCTAACCTACGATCTGGATAAGATCAGCGCCGCCCTGGTGCGCGAGCGTGATGAGCGCTTCAACTATCTTGGTCTGCAGACCATTTACGATCGCTACCTGCTGCACCATCAGGATCGCCGCTTCGAGGCTCCCCAGTATTTCTGGATGCGTGTCTCCATGGGCCTGGCCATCAATGAGAAGACCGAGAACGGCGTGACGCGCGAAGACCGCGCCATCGAGTTCTACGAGATGCTGAGCACCTTTCGCTTCACCTCGTCCACGCCTACGCTGTTCAATGCCGGCACCCCGCATCCCCAGCTCAGCTCGTGCTACCTCAGCACGGTGATGGATGATCTGGATCACATCTTCAAGGTTATCTCCGACGACGCGAAGCTCTCCAAATGGGCAGGCGGTCTGGGTAACGACTGGTCCAACATCCGCGCTACCGGCGCCCACATCAAGGGCACGAACGGCCGCAGCCAGGGTGTCATCCCCTTCCTTAAGGTCGCCAACGATACGGCTGTGGCCGTGAATCAGGGCGGCAAGCGCAAGGGTGCGATGTGCGCCTACCTGGAGACGTGGCACCTGGACGTGGAAGACTTCCTGGAGCTCCGCAAAAACACGGGCGACGAGCGCCGCCGCACGCACGACATGAACACGGCGAACTGGATTCCCGACCTGTTCATGAAACGCGTGAAGAACAATGAAAACTGGACGCTCTTCAACCCCAGCGACACGCCCGACCTGCACGATTTGTACGGTCAGGCCTTCGAAAAGCGCTACACGGAATACGAAGCGGCTTTCGATCGCGGCGAGCTGAAGCTGGGCAAGCGCCTGGAAGCCGCCACGCTGTGGCGCAAGATGCTGACTCTTCTGTTCGAAACGGGCCATCCCTGGCTTACCTTCAAGGATCCGTCCAACATCCGCAGTCCGCAGGATCACGTCGGCGTGGTGCACAGCTCCAATCTCTGCACCGAGATTCTGCTGAACACTACCGACCAGGAAACGGCCGTCTGCAACCTGGGCTCGGTTAATCTGGTGGAGCATCTCAATGAAGCGCGCACCGGTCTGGACCCCAAGAAGATCGCCGCAACGGTCCGCACCGGCATGCGTATGCTGGATAACGTCATCGACATCAATTTCTACCCGACGCCCGAGGCGCGCACCGCCAACCTGCGCCACCGCCCCGTCGGTCTGGGTATCATGGGCTTCCAGGACGTGCTCTACGCCCTGCGCATCCCCTACGCCTCGGAAGCCGCCGTGGCGTTTGCCGACAGCAGCATGGAGCTTATCTCCTACAACGCCATCCTCAGCTCGGCCAAACTGGCCGCCGAACGCGGTGCCTACAGCAGCTTTGCCGGCAGCAAATGGAGCCGCGGCCTCCTGCCCATCGACACCATTGAGCTGCTGGAGAAAGAGCGCGGCGGCCACTGCCACATGGACCACCGCGCAGCGCTGGACTGGACGCCCGTACGCGAAGCCGTTGCCAAACACGGCATGCGCAACAGCAACACCATGGCCATCGCCCCCACGGCCACCATCTCCAACATTACCGGCGTCTCCCAGTCCATCGAGCCCACCTACAAGAATCTCTACGCCAAGTCTAACCTCTCCGGCGAGTTCATTAACCTGAACCCCTGGCTGGTGGAAGACCTGAAAGAGCTGGAACTATGGGATGAGTTTATGCTGGACGATCTGAAGTACTACGATGGATCGCTCAAGGAAATTGAGCGCATCCCCGAGCACATCAAGGAAGTCTACCGCACGGCGTTCGAAATCGAGCCTCGCTGGCTGATCGAATGCGCCAGCCGCCGTCAGAAGTGGATCGACATGGGCCAGTCGCTCAACCTCTATCTGGCAGAACCGAGCGGGCGCAAGCTCAACGACATGTACCTCTTCGCGTGGGAACGCGGTCTGAAGACGACCTACTACCTGCGCACCCTGGCCGCCACGCAGATCGAGAAATCGACCGTGGATATCAACCGCCGCGGTCTGCAGCCCCGCTGGATGAAGAGCAAATCCGCTTCCAGCAACATCAAGGTGGATCGCGAAACGGCACCCGCGACAGCCCAGATTGCGCCTGCAAAGCTGGACATCCCCCTCCTGGCAACAGCCGCTGCCGCAGCCATCGCCGCCCCTAATGGTAATGGAGCGCACGCCAACGGAACGGGAACGGATACGGCCACCGCAGTTGCCGAGGAGCACGACCCGATCGCATCGCCCACCGACATCCCAGCCAGCCAGGTCGGCAAGGTGTGCTCCATCCTGGATCCCACCTGCGAATCCTGCCAGTAACCGCACGACGCACGCGCGAGATAAAATCCCCATCCCGAGCGGCACCTCTGCTCTGCTACACGGCACGGCCCGTGCTGAGCAGGGGTACCGCCGCTCCGAAGCTCCGACATTCATCACTTCACTTAAGCACAGCTTCCCCCCTTTTTTTCATAAGCATGACGCCACGCGATCGAGGCCTGACACCCGGCAGTAGCAACAACAACAACAATAATAACAACCGCGGCCGCGGAACGAACTCAACCAACACCAACAGCTCGGCCCACCAGCGCATCCAGAAAATGCTGGAGCGCCTGCATCGCACCACCCCCGCTCCCCCGCCCTACGCCGGTCTCCTCCCCGCCGAAGACATCGAAAAAGCGATGGAAGCCGCCCGCAAAGCCGCCGAAATCCTCCGCCGCCACGGCGCAGCCCGGGTGCTTCTCTTCGGCAGCCTTGCCCGCGCCCGCGCCTTTACGGTGGATTCGGATATCAACCTCGCCGCCGACGGAATCCCTGCCGAGCATTACTTCCAGGCCTGCAACGCCGCCATAGAAATCTATAAAGCCCACACCATCCACGTCATCGACCTGCAAAGCATTACTGAAAGCTACCGCGCGAGCGTGTTGGCGCAGGGCAAAATTATATAGCTTGTAAGCAGAATACCGGAGAGGATAAGGGGATTAACCACGAAGAACACAAAGGAACGAAGGGGGGACCAAGAAGAAGGTAATTCTCTATAACTTATTCCCACGAGTTGACCTACATTAATTCTCTAAAGTAACCTTATTCAACCAAATAAACTATTCCTTCTCTTCTTGGTCCCCCCTTCGTTCCTTTGTGTTCTTCGTGGTTAATCCCCTTATTCCTGTCTTATGTCCTTCAAACCATTACCTGAATCGCTTGAAGAGACGGTACGAATTGTGGTTGACTGTGCGTATAAGGTACATACTACCTTGGGACCTGGACTGCTGGAGAACGTGTATGAACTTTGCCTTTGCCATGAATTGCAGCGGGTTGGCATTCCTTTCTCCAGACAGCATGCCCTGCCCGTTACCTACAAGGGATTAATCGTTGAGGCCGGTTTGCGTATCGATATATTGGTTGATAACGAGCTTGTGTTAGAACTGAAAGCCGTAGAGCACTTACTTCCAATACATCATGCACAGGTAAGAACTTACCTTAAACTGATGAAAAAGCGCCTCGGCCTGCTCATTAACTTCAATGTTACTCTGATCAAAGATGGAATCAACAGGGTGATTCTACTATAAGCCAACATCAATAAAAGTCGCTCCCCGAAATTATAGCTTCATTTAACTTTCACACCCCACCTCCCCGCCATGTCCTCCTGCTGCAATATCCCCTCCGAACCGGCCAAGCCACACGATCTCGCCAAGCGCATTAATCCGGAAGACAAGCGCCTTATTAATTGTAAGGCGGTTGATGTCAACCAGTTGATGCCGCTGAAGTATAAGTGGGCCTGGGAACATTACCTCAACGGCTGCGCCAATCACTGGATGCCGCAGGAGGTGCCCATGCAGCGCGATATCGATCTGTGGAAATCCAACCGGCTGACACCCGACGAGCGCCAGGTCATCATGCGCAACCTCGGGTTCTTCTCCACGGCGGAGAGCCTGGTGGGCAACAACATTGTGCTGGCCATCTTCAAGCACATCACCAACCCCGAGGCGCGCCAGTACCTGCTGCGTCAGGCGTTTGAAGAAGCCATCCACACGCACGCATTCCATTACATCTGCGAAAGCCTTGCGCTGGACGAGCGTGAGGTCTTCAACATGTACCATGAAGTCGCCTCCATCCGAAACAAAGACGCGTTTGAGATGGAATTCACGCAGGGCATTCTGAACGAAGGCTTCACGACGGACACCACGGAAGGACGCCAGATCTTCCTGAAGAACCTGATCGGCTTCTATGTCATCATGGAAGGCATCTTCTTCTACAGCGGCTTCGCCATGATCCTCTCCTTTCAGCGCCAGAACCGCATGACCGGCATCGGCGAGCAGTTCCAGTACATCCTGCGCGACGAGAGCACGCACCTCAACTTTGGCATTGATCTGATCAACGGCATCAAGGAAGAAAACCCCGATATCTGGACGCAGGAGTTCCGCGACGAAATCAACGTGATGATCGAGAAGGCCGTGGAACTCGAGATCGCGTATGCCGAAGACTGCCTGCCGCGCGGCATCCTGGGCCTGAACGCCGGCATGTTCCGCGACTACGTCCAGCACATCGCCGACCGCCGCCTGGAACGCATTGGCCTGAAAGCCAAGTACGGCGCCCGCAACCCCTTCCCCTGGCTCAGCGAAGCCATCGATCTGCAAAAGGAAAAGAACTTCTTCGAAACCCGTGTCACGGAATACCAGAGCGGCAGCAGCCTGAGCTGGTAAGGCAATAGCACCATCATCAGGAACCTGATAAGGCAGACTTCAGCTTTCAGGTTCCTGGTAACAGGTGTTGCACTTGAATTGGGATCAGCGGATGTTGACAATGTTGAAGCACGTCACCATACCTTCCTGTAATAATAGCCCATAGACATGGCTTTAACGGGCGGCAAAATCTGGTTTCACTTCCTTCTCACATGCTTTTTATTTATCCTCAGGCACCTCATTAATATCGCGTCCGAGCTTTTCAATTTCATTGTCCGGCGCATTTCTATCGAAAGCCTCACTATATAAGTTTACTTTATATCTTATACAATTATTCCGCCACCAGTTCTCTTTTTTTGGTTGAGTCGAAGGAATAAGTACTGACAACCAGTTGCTATAGGCTAGCGTACAGTTATAACCAAATTCATTGCGGGTTGTCACATACAATAAAGGTAAGTAAAGCTGCGACAGCCAGTATTCATGCGCCGTTTTCTCCTCCAGATAC
>JBGGNE010000007.1:0-5902 GCA_041287705.1 Methylacidiphilales bacterium
GTACTGCGGCCAGGAGATCGGAAAGCGATGTCATAGAATGAATGGATGAATGAATCAGAAGGGAACGCTGAACTCAATATGGCAGACGGCAGGCGGGCGCTGCACCCAAAATTTTGAAGCTAAAGCCATTTCACACGCTTAAGGGATGAAATGGTTTAAGCCGTGAATAAAGCCGCTCTACACTAAGCCAGCCCTGGTGCGGGGTAAAGGGGCTATTCCGTCACAGAGTGGTGAAGGAAATACCTCTGCACCCGTACTCATCTACTCACCCTGCGACGCCCGATATTGCGCATATGCGGAGCGCTCCTCCGGGCTCAGGCTGCCGGGATCTATCCGTGGGTCGGGCACTTTGTTGATGCGGGCGTAGATGACGTGAGCCATCTGGTCGGCGGCGCGTTTGATGTGATCGGCTCGTTCTCCCTCGTAGAGCTCATCCACGGTTTCCAGGAAAAGCGCCAGCCAGCGCTGAAAACGCTGCCAGTTCATCTGAGTTTCCTGCGCCAGCTTGAAGTGCACTGCCATGGGGTTGCCGCGGAAGCCGCCGGTGCCGAAAACAACGCTTTCCCAGAACGCGTACAGACGCGGAAGATGTTCCTCCCAGTCCACCTTTGCCACGTCGTCGAACACTGGCCCCAGGAGCGCATCCTGCCGCACTTTGGTATAGAAACGATTGACCAGCGCTTCGATTTCCGGGCGTCCCTGAATGTCAGGTTTTCCGATGGGAGACAAGCTTATGCTCATAAGGTATAAATAGAGAGAATTGCTTCGCCTGAGTGTTAAGGCAAAGCCGGGCTGAGTATCAACATACACAAACTTTCGGCGCGTACAGAAGAAAATTAAATCAGGGCCGGGATCTATCGCATTTCGCTATATGCATTAGAGCTCAATCGCGCAGGCTGCACGAGGTCCTCTCCTTATACCACTCTGCAGCGGTGCCCGGATTATCTGGCACGATCCCTGCGTAAATAACAGAAATGCAGTAAAGCAGCATCTATTTCTGATTAACGACCATGACTACATCTTCAACACTAGAACAAGATCCTCTTACAAAATATCCGCAGCCTCCGTTTAAGGAATCAGCGCAGAAACCGCCCGGCACTGAGGGCGAGCTGAAACAGCAGGCGGATCACGGCGAGAAAAGCTATAAAGGCAACGGGCGGCTGGCAGGCAAAACCGCTATCATTACCGGTGGCGACAGCGGCATTGGTCGTGCGGTGGCTATTGCCTATGCGCGCGAAGGCGCGGACGTGCTCATCAGTTATCTGAATGAACACGAGGACGCTCAGGAAACCGCCTCGTGGGTAGAGAAAGCGGGGCGCAAAGCCATTCTCTTTCCCGGCGATATCGCCGAAGAAAGCCACTGCAAAGCCCTGGTAGCCAAGGCTGTTGAGGAGTTTGGCAAGATCAGCATCCTGGTCAATAACGCCGCCTACCAGATGAGCTACGAGGAGATTACGGAAATCCCAAGCGAGGAGTGGGACCGCGCTTTCAAGGTCAACATCTACGCCATGTTTTACCTGGTGAAGGCCGCCCTGCCTTATATGCCCAAGGGCGCATCCATCATCAACACGGCGTCGATCAACTCCGACTCTCCCTCGCCCGGCCTTCTGCCTTATGCGACGACCAAGGGCGCTATCGGCAACTTTACGGCGGGGCTTTCTCAGGCGCTGGCCAAGAAGGGAATTCGCGCTAACAGCGTGGCGCCCGGCCCGATCTGGACGCCGTTGATTCCCAGCACGCTGCCGCTGGAACGCGTTAATTCGTTCGGCACGCAGGTCCCCTTCAAACGCCCCGGACAGCCTGTGGAACTCTCCCCCGTCTATGTGATGCTCGCCTCCGACGAGGCCAGCTATATCTCCGGCGCCATGGTGCCGGTAACGGGCGGCGAACCGATTCTGTAAGCGAAGAATGACATGACGGAAGCCAGGGCGATGCGCTGCACAACCGCATCGCATCGCCCGGCTCTCCGTTTCGTTTTATTCTTTTCCGCTCTATTTCGGATTAATCGCGGGCCGCCTCACGTCACCTCACATCACCTCTCTTCACATCACTTTGCGGAGCGCACTGGCTGCCCGGCATGATGCCGGGGTGCCGTCGCTTTCCGCGAAGATAGTGTTGTAGAGTTCTTCGTCCACAATCTGGCTCGTGGCGGCCCGGTAATGAAACTGCAGCGCCCTGCGACGCCGCGCGGAACGGTTCGGCGGCGTCTCATGCGGCAGCAGTCCGTAGAAGAACAGCGCGCCACCTGCTGGAACCGGCACTGGCACCGCACCGCTCGTGTCCAGCCGATCTCGCACAATCTCGCAATCCGTCCCGTGATAGTGACGCAGCGGCCCGCCTTTATGACCGCCAGGCAGCACGTGCATGCAGCCGTTTTCCGGAAGGGCGTCGTCCAGCGCAATCCAGACGCCGACCACCGCATCCAGAGGTGCCACGGAGAAGTAGGCGTTATCCTGATGCCACGGCTTTTCACTGCCGATCCACGGCGGCTTCACCAGCGCCATCTCCTGAAACAGAATGGGATCCGTTCCAACAATGCTGCTGACAATGCGCGCAATGAGTCCCTGCGGCGCCAGCAACTGCGAGAAGATCGGCGCTGCGCCGGAGAACCACATGTACTTGCGCACCACATCCTCCAGCGCGTCCGCGCTCATTCCCGCCGGATCGTGGCCGGGCTCAATCTGCACAAAGAGCGGGCTGCTGCGGTGCTGAAAGTAAGCGCCGCCGCCATGCTTGCGAGCCTCGTAATCCTCCGGACTGCTGATAGTGGAGCGCGCGATATCTCGAAGAGCCTCCCGGCTCGCTGCGAGTTCATCCGGGCCAAGCACATTGGCAAAGGCGATATAGCCCGATTCTTGAAATTGCTTTATCTGATCATCATTCAGCGGTGCTGCGCTGGCGATATCGATCGGGACGCATAAACTCTCATCAGTCGAAACCGGATTGGACAGAATATGTTGCATGGAAAAACAATGCCATCTCGCACCGTGAAGTCTCAATGGACTATCGGCGTGAAGTATTGCACTATTCGATCACGGCTGAGCCTTTTTGTGCGATGGTATCAGGATCTGGTACAGCCGAAATATGATCCGTCTCATCAACACACCCCGCATTTATCATTGCGAGCCGGACTGGGCCTGGGGTCCGCGCCCTTTCACGGATTTCGATCTGTGGATTGTGATGGGAGGCTCTGGCGAGATGCGCATTGTGTCCAAAGGAGCATTCTCGCTCAGCGCCGGGCACGCGTTCATCTTCGGCCCAGGCACCAGACTGAGCGCACGCCACGATCCCGCCCAGCCGCTGCGCGTGTTCGCCTGCCACTTTATGCCGCGCTCCGCGGAAATGATCGAGGTGCTTACCTTTAGCAATGACCAGACGCATTTCCACACCGCCGCAGTCAGCCTGCCCATGATCTCCATGATGGCCGAAGAATGCTCGGCATCCGCGCTGGAGAGCAATTCCCTTCATACGCGCAGCCTGCTGCAGGCTATGGTGCTGCACGTTATGCACAGCCGCCGCCGAGCCGCTCTTCCACCCGGGCAGGCGCGCGTGGTCCAGTGCGTGCAGGATATCCGTTGCGCACCCGGCCAGGACTGGCAGCCGACCGAAATGGCGCGGAGCACCGGCTTTTCTGTACCACAATTCAACCGGCACTTCCGGATTCTCACACAACAATCTCCGCGCCAGTATGTTATCCAGTGCAGAATGGAGCGCGCCGTACAGTTGCTTCAGGAGTCGCAGCTTAGCATTCAGCAGATAGCCGATGCCCTGGGCTACTCCGATATCTTCTTCTTCCACAGGCAGTTCCGCCAGGTGACAGGGACGACGCCGGGATCATTCCGTTCACCGTTCGGGGCAACCGCGTAGCGGAGCTTTTGCCGACTTCGGCGAGATATTCTTGTTAATTCGGCGTCTACCAATTAAAACTACCACTCAGCCCTGCCAGATATTTAGACGATGATATATTCCGGTTGCACATGGTCGGTTAATATATAGGTTTTATTTCCAAAAACGTCGCGCTGAGTCCGGCAACCGGTCCCGCGGCATACTGGCGCCATTACCATCGATGCCCACTAAAACCCGCGCATTTACCCCTGTAACCACACAAGGCGTAGCCCCCGGGCGCCTCGATTTCCTTGGCGGCGTGGCCGACTACAGCGGCTCGCTTGTGCTGCAGAGCCCCATTTCCACAACTACGCACGTTGCCATCACCACTCGGCCGGACAATCAGCTTCAGCTCACCAGTTCTTCGCCCGTCAGTGAGTTCTCCTGCGATTTCAGCCCTCTGATGGCAGCTCTGCACAAAAGGTGCGACCCCGCCACGTGGCGCGGCCTGCTGGCGGGCCTGGAAGCGCCGGACTGGACCCACTACCCGCTCGGCTGCCTCTACGTTTTCTCGCGCGCCAAGGACTGGGTGCCTGACGGCGGCCTGGAATTCTTTCTGGAATCCGACGTGCCCCAGAACATCGGCGTCTCCAGCAGCGCCGCCCTGGAGATCGCCACGCTGCGCGCGCTGGGCCACCTGAGCGAGAACGTCTTCTCCGGCACCGAGCTGGCCCGCCTGGGTCAGGAAGCGGAAAACAAGATTGTCGGTGCACCCTGTGGTCTGATGGATCAGCTTGCCAGCGCATTCGGCCGCCCGCAGCACCTGCTCCCCATTGTCTGCCGCCCGGATATTCTGCTGGAAGCCATACGCCTGCCGGAGAACATCGCGGTCATTGGCTGGCCCGCCGGCACAAAGCAATCCGGCACGGGCGCGCCCTACGCGGCGGCACGCACCGGCGCCTTCATGGGCAAAAAGATTTTCGAGGCGAAGAGCCACAACAATTTCGAGCACAGCAGCGAGATCCCGCCCTCCACCTTCGCGCTGTATCAGGACAGCTTTCTGCCCGAGAAAATCACCGGCCAGGAGTTTATTGATCAATACGTCAAGACCGATGATCCCTACTCTGTAATCCAGCCGCAGGAAACCTACCCGGTGCGTGCGTGTCTGCGCTATCCCGTGGAAGAAAACTTTCGGTGCAGCATCGCGGCCAATCTGCTGCGTAACCTGGCCAGTCCGTCCGCCCGCAAAACACTTACGCTGGTAGGCGAGCTCATGTTGCAATCTCACGTTGGCTACTGCAATATCGGGCTGGGCACTCCGGAAACGGATAAAATGGTGGATGCGGCCATGCAGCTTGGCCCGGAAAAAGGCATCTACGGTGCCCGACTCTCCGGCAGCGGCGGCGGCACGGTAGTCGCCCTTGTGGAGAAAACATCAATTCCCCGGCTGCAAAAGCTGGCTGAGCAAATGCGAACTGGCGGTGGTAAAGTAAGACTGATGATATAGAGTGTTATGATCAAACGATACGAGGCCATTAATCTTGTAGAAGAAGAGGTCAACAAGCACTACGATCCCCGAGATCTGGGAGCGCTTGAAGTCATAGACAAACTGACCCTGGAGCGTCCCTATGGATGGATTTTCTTCGTCAACACGGAAAGCTTTATCGCGACCAATGACAAGAATTACAGCGCTGTGGGTTTCGGCCCCATTGTCTATACGTTTTCGGATAACAGTCTGCACTATCTCCCCTCCTACCTCGCCCCGGAAGTAGCCATCGCCGACTTTGAAAAGAAGAATGGCCTGGCGGGGAGTTAGCCGTATTTTTGCATGAGGCGCATGTCCTCTTAAACCCCTTTCTGCGTTTCCCGATTTTCTTCCTTCCTGAATTAATAAATGCGTTGTGGAGGAAGATCGGATGTAACAGTTACATCTGCCGGCTCCTATAGGTGTGTTTATTTATATAGGAAGGAGGGAAAAGCTGGAAACGGAGGAAAGGGATTATACAACCACCAAGACCCAAAGACACTGTCTGTCCTGGCTTTTTCAGTTTCCCCCGTAGCGGTCGTCGCGCCGTTG
>JBGGNE010000008.1:0-6668 GCA_041287705.1 Methylacidiphilales bacterium
GCTACGATTAGTCTAAACGCGTGAAAGGTTCTGAATCGACTGGCAACGCGGGCAGGTCCGCGCTATCTTAGCCGCAGGTATGGATCTTTCTAACAAAACGCCCGGCTCGGACCTGCGCAAGATCAACATTGAGCCCAGCCCTTCCGGGCCGATGGGTCCAGCCCATGCCTTTGAGGTGGCGGGCATGTTTGTGGCGCTGCTTTACGCGATCCACATTGTGGGGTGGATAGTGGGCTGGGTGATCAACGTGCGGCAGTTTGGTATCTTGCCGCGCACCATCTCCGGTCTGTTTGGCATCTTTGCGGCGCCGCTGCTGCATGCCAACATGGGGCACCTGCTTGCCAACACCATCCCGATGTTTATCCTGATGTCGGTGCTGTTCTCCCGCTCGGCGTACAAACCGTTCAGCGCGTTTGTGGGCATCTGGATCCTGGGCGGTCTCGGCACCTGGCTCTTTGCCCGCGGCTACGCCGTGCACATCGGCGCCAGCGGTCTGGTCTACGGAATCGCCGCCTACATCATCGCGGCCGGCTTCACCATGCAGGACATCCTGTCGATCGTCACCGGCATCGTCATCGCCGTGATGTACAGCGGCCTGATCTTCGGGATGATGCCCTGGGTCTTCTCCAGCACCTCGTGGGAAGGCCACCTCTTCGGCGCCGTCGCCGGAGTCCTGATGGCGTTCATGCTGCACGGCAAGAGCGTTTCGGTTTAAGAGCAGCACTTTCGATTCGCTGTCAGCTACACGATCTGGCAAGGTCAGATGCAATGCGAGAGGGTGAGGCGTGGAGTACGCTATTGACCGTAATTTTCATCGATCATCGTTTGTTCAATAGGGTAAATATAATGATTTCACATGTGGATCTGGATAATTTCGGCCCTCTGCACAAAATACGCTGGCCAAAGCTGGGTGCCATTAACCTGATCATTGGCAACAATGGAAGCGGTAAAACTTTCCTGCTAAAGGCAATATATAGTGCTCTGAAAACGGTCGAGGAGCACGGGAGAGGAAACACGATTCAAAGTGCAGCCGATATTCTTGCCAACAAGCTTTACTGGACCTTTCAGGTAGATAAAATTGGTGACCTGGTGACGAAAAAAGCTGGTGACTCGCTGAAATTTAACTTTACGATCGATAAGCAATCGTTTCACTACAGTTTTGGAAAAGATACAGCGAAGAAAATTACAAATCTGGAGAGTAAAGTAAAACCAAGATCGAGTAATTCAATATTTCTGCCTGCGAAAGAAGTACTGTCTCTCCATAATATTATTCTCGACTCCAGAGTGAGGGAGAAAATATTTGGATTCGATGATACTTATTTTGATCTTGCGCAGGCATTGGCTATTCAGCCTCAAAAGGGAAGGAATTATGAAGGCTTTTCAAAATCAAGGCTGGAGCTTGAATCGCTGTTCGGAGGCAAAGTTGTCTTCGAATCTACTTCTAATACATGGGTATTCAAGAAAGGAAGTCAGCAGTTTTCACTGGGAGTAACTGCAGAAGGCGTTAAGAAAATTGCCATTCTGGACACACTGCTGGGCAATCGGTATCTGGATCGCCACTCGGTTATTTTTATGGATGAACCTGAATCGGCCCTGCATCCCACTGCGATATCGAAGTTGCTGGATATCATTGCTGTACTTGCTGAGGAAGGTATTCAGATTTTTATGGCCAGCCATTCTTATTTTGTCGTTAAGAAATTATTTCTTATTGCTCAACAAAAAGGGATGAATATACCTGTTCTTGCCTATGAGGAAAATGAAGATAAAAATCATTGGAGATATGCAGATTTGAGGGAGGGCTTTCCGGATAATCCCATTGTCGAGGAATCTATTCGTCTGTATGAGCAGGAAGTGGCTCTATCTTTAGGCCAGGCATGATAACTTTCAATGAATCTAAAATGACATTTGGGCCGTTTCCACCGGACATGTGTTTTCTCATTGAAAAGAGTGGAACCTATACGGCTATACAACAAGGTCCTAAGATAGCGGAGTTCGTTCTTCGCAGGGACAGGCAAAATAATCCCACTCTCTACATAATAGAGGCAAAAAGTAGTTCGCCTCAGCCCCGCAACCAAAAAGATTTTGAAGGCTTCATAGTTGAGATTCGAGATAAACTGGCCAATACGCTCGAGTTGATTATTGCAAGTATGCTCGGGCGCCATCCTCAACTGTCTGGCGAACCTCCTGCCGGGTTCAGTGGTTTGCCTTTGCAAACAACATCATTTGGGCTTGTGCTTATTATCAATGGCCACAAAAAGGAGTGGCTGCCTCCCTTGCAGGATGCTTTGCGAATTGCTTTGCAGAAAACTGAGAAACTCTGGGCTCTGGGGCCTAATTCGATTTCCGTAATCAACCACGAAACCGCTAAGTTGTTAAAGTTTATCTCCTGAGGAATCTCCTAACCGCCTCGGATGGGACATGAAGAAGGAAAGTCTGATTTCGCAAGCCCCCGATACTGAAATACGCGGTCATGTATACGGAAAGTTGCACTGATCTTCCCTTCAGTCTCGCATAGCAACAGGGATCACCTAATATCGTGACCCAATTTTCAGAAGCTATGAAACGTGGATTAATACTCCACAACAATCAAACCCAGGCTTCCCTAAATGGGGAAGCACGAAAACCGAAGAAAGAGGTGTGCACTCGGGGAGACTCGAACTCCCATGGGGTTACCCACACGCACCTCAAGCGTGCGCGTCTGCCATTTCGCCACGAGTGCAGGAAGTGTTTTTATATGCGGGAGTGCCGCTTTTGTCCATGATTTTTTTGAAGGCTGATACGATTTTCTCTAACTAGCGTGAATGCAACGCATTGCGTTCTGCTGTTTTCAGCCATTTTTCCAGATCGGCCAGCACTTCATCCATTGCGGAATCGTGCAGAAGCAAATGGTGGCTCTCGTCGTAGCGTTTCAGCTGTACGTTCGGGTTCCTGGCCAGTTGCCAGAACGCCTCGACGGTGGTGGGGCGGATGAAGATGTCGTGCATGGCGTACGGCACCCAGACTGGGATGGTGAGCGCGGCTGCGGCTTCCGGGCAGCGGTGGATGAGTTTGCGGAGCTCACCGAAGAAGCGCAGGGTGTAACTGTTGACGTAGTGCGCGGATTCGTGCAGGCGCACCTGATATTCGTTGTCGCGGGTGATGCGCAGTTCTTTCTCGCGCTTTGTTTTGAATTCGCCGACGCGGACGCGCTTGGAGGGGAGCAGGCGCATCAGCACGTTGTACAGCATCTCGCGCCACCAGGGCGGCGGGTTATCAATGGCAAAGACGGGCGACGCAAAGATGGCGCCCGCAGGCAGCTCGTCCTTGGGCAGAATGTGGACGGTGTTGATGGAAAGGATGGCGCCCATGCTTTCGCCATAGAGGTAGAGCGGCAGGCCGGGATGAAGATCGCGCGCGAGTTGCAGAAAGTGGCGTATGTCGTTAAGCCACAGATGCGCGGAGGTGATGTCGCCGCGCCGGTCGGCGTCGGTTTCGTGACCCTGCGCGCGCATTTGCGGCGCGAAAACGTGGGTGCCGCGCCGGCTGAAGGTGTGCCCCAGCGGAACGAAATCCGACGGCGCGCCGCTGATGCCGTGTATGGCGACAATGATACGCTTTGCCCGCAGGTGCTGATCGTGCGGCTCGGGCTGCCCGGGCTCTTGGTGCCGATCCTGATCATGCGAGCCTTCACCAGATTCTTCGCTGACCGTGGGTTTCCAGTAGGTGTACATGGCAGCGGCGCCGTCCGGGCGGGTCCAGGGGCGGACAGAGCCTGGATCGCCGGTCTTCCACAGCGGGCTTGCGGCGGCCGCTGCGGCGGTAAGCTCGGCGCTTTCGGGGGGAAGGATGCTGGGAGTGGCGGTAGCGGACATGATGGGGAAACGTTGCTGCTGGTGTTGGCAAATAAGTGTCGCGGCGTGCAAAGCTTTCACTCTGACATCGCGAGGCGGCCTTCTAAAGATGGCCCAGTTTTGGTGGAAAAACAACGTGCGGTTGCGGGAATAGGGCGGCGTTACGCAGTTGTAACGATTGACGAAGCGACTGCATTTATGGGAATCTTCACAACCGGATTCGCTTCATGGCCACACTTAAAGATCTTGCGCAGTCACTTAACCTCAGTGTCATGGCAGTCTCGAAGGCGCTTCGTGATGCGCCTGATATCAGTGGTAAGACAAAGGCGCGCGTTCAGGCTGAGGCTCAGCGCCTTCAGTATGTGCCGAACCGTGCCGCTCAGAGTCTTCGCGCCAGGCGAAACGCGTTGCTGGGCGTGGTAGTGCCGGCCCTCAATACGCTGCACCATGCCGATTATGTGGCGGCGATCGAGACGCAGGCGCAGGGCAATGGGTATCAGGTGGTGCTGGCGCAGAGCAAGGATCAGGGCAGCCAGGAGGTGACGGAGGTGAAGCGGCTTATCTCTCTGCAGGTGCAGGGTGTGCTGATGGCGCCCGCCACGCGCTGGCAAAGCCGCCTGGCCTCGCTGGAACTGCTGCGCGAGGCGCGCATTCCGGTCGTGCTGCTGGAGTCTTATCCCGCCGGTGCGGAGAGCTTCAAGAATGTGAGCTGGATCATTTCCGAGGACCAGCGCGGTACGGAGATGGTGACGTCGCATTTGTGCTCGCTGGGGCACCGGTCGATCGTGTTTCTTTCCGGGCCGAACGGATCGAGCGCAAGCGCGGCCCGCTTTACGGGATACAAGCGCGGCCTGGCAAACGCGGGCGTTTCTTTTGATGATCGCCTTATCTACCTGGCCGGCAAGGATATCGAGAGCGGCCAGAAGGCGATGATGCAGGCGCTGAGCGAGGGTGTTCAGTTTACCGCCGTGCTGGGCTTTAATGATTACGTGGCGCTTGGTGCGATGGAGATTCTGCGTACGCAGGGGTTCTCGACACCGGGCAGTATTTCAGTGGCGGGCTTTGGCGATATGCCGCTGGCGCTCTACGGTCCGGTGCCGCTGACGACGGTGCGTACTCCCGCCGCGGATATCGGCGCGCGTGCCGTCAACATGCTTTCCGCCATGATGCAGGGCGCCCCGGCGGAGCCTCGCATGCTGCCCGTGGAACTGATCGTCCGCCAAAGCACAGGCAAAGCCGCGCCGTCAGTCCTGAATCCTGTGTGAGCAGCAGATGTTGGATTCTGGATCCTGATATTGATCCAGGTCTGTATCTCTCTCCTCCATCATTTAAACTTTCGGGAAGCAAACATATGACTGAGCCGATGAAGTCGAAGCCCTGTTTTAAACAATGGTCGGAACTCTCTGGTGGAGATAGAGCCAGGTTTTGCGAACTGTGCAACAAGAGCGTGCACAATCTTTCCGCCCTGCCGCGCAGGGAAGCGGAAGCGCTGATGGATCCCACCGGACGAACCGAACGCCTGTGCGTGGCTTTTGTGCCTGATGCGGAGGGAAATCCACTGACTCTGGAGCAGTGTCAGGCTCGAGGCATAGCGCCTGATCCCTGCGCACCTTCGCCTTCGTTTGCGCCCTCTCCTTTGCAGGGTGCGTCCCCGGCGTTGGTTCCGGCTGTTCCGGTCAGAAGCCCGCGCTGGAGTCTGGCGGCTTTACTGGCCGGCATTGCCGCAAGCTGCGCTACCTTGTTCACGGGATGCGCCAGTGTTCCGCCTCTTTCTCAGAACGAACCCCCGCCAAGCCAGAAGCCGGCTCGCCAGATGACGGAATATGTCTCGTCTGATCCCAATAAAATGATTGTCGGCGATGAAGGGATCTATATGGAGCTGAGCCGCGAGCCGCTGAAAAAGCAGCAGACTAAAGGTGCGCGAGAGCGGTAATGGAGGGGGAAGCGTTAGCGGCTGGCCGAGCCCGAGGCAGGCTGGTTCGGCATCGGCCCCGGCGCCTGCATTACCCATGGTTATAGGTGTGATAAATTGATGGTAACTCGGATATGTTTTGTGTAGTATTAGATATATCGCCTAGGGAATTTTACCCCAACACATAACCGAACGTTTTATGACGAATCGCGCTTTTACCCAGGGCGCGGGCGGACCTGTGCCCTGGGCTGGGGCTGGTGTTACGCACCTTTGGTGCTTCGGATGCACTCGCTTCGCTTGTGCTACGGAAACGTGCTCCCGGCAAAGAGGTGTGTCTGCATCAAGACTGCTGTGGCCGGGACAAAGGGGCAAAGGAAACGGCGGAAGCTGAGGAAGGGACAGACTTTCTTCCTCTGTAAATCCCCCCGTTGCGGTCGTCGCGCCGTTGCGACCGTAGCGTTAAAAATGTACACGCCTCGCCGCACAGTACGGGGTCGCTATCTATGCGGATTTCGTTCTTAACGCAACGGCCGCAACGGGGAATCAGGCAGGCGGAGGGATGGAAGGCTTGGCGAAGGCCTGTCCGGATCATCCGTAGGTGCGATAATGACATCGGCCAGCTTCAGTATCTTCCTGATTTATTCCCGGCCAGGCCAACAGAGCGCTCACGCGCGAGTGTTCCTCTTTTTGGCTTTTACCCAGGGCGCCGGCGGACCTGTGCCCTGGGCTGTGGCTGGTGTTGCGCACCTTTGGTGCTTCGGATGCACCCGCTTCGCTTGTGCTACGAAACGTGCTCCCGGCAAAGAGGTGTGTCTGCATCAAGACTGCTGTGCCTGGGACAAAGGGGCAAAGGAAACGGCGGAAGCTGAGGAAGGGACAGACTTTCTTCCTCTGTAAATCCCCCCGTTGCGGTCGTCGCGCCGTTG
>JBGGNE010000009.1:0-25438 GCA_041287705.1 Methylacidiphilales bacterium
CCTCCGTACCTCCGGTCTGGTGAACGGTCGCTGGGACGGCATCAAGGTGCTGGCCAATGGCGAACTGACGCGCAAGCTGACCGTTAAGGTCAACGCCATCAGCGCGGCAGCCAAGGAAAAGATCGAGAGCCTGGGCGGCACCGTCGAGATTCTGCCCAAGGCGAAGAAGAACGCGGAAGTTGCGGCCGCCTGATCGGCGTTGCGCGATAGATCCAAGTTCCTGACGCCAATTGTTTGTTTGTCCGAAAAGCCCGCCGCCACAATGGCGGGCTTTGTTTTTTAGTAGATCTGCTTGACAGCCGCTTTACCTTTTCCCACATTGCCCGTTCGATCATTCGACTTGATCGTGAGGGGATGAGCGGAAACGGGTTGGCGGTTTCGCGCATTATCCCCTCAGCAGAGCCTTAGTCCGCCGAAATATCACCTCCATGCTCTCCGCTTTCACTAATGTCTTAAAAATAGAGGAACTCAGGAAGCGCATCCTGTTTACCCTCGCGATGATCTTCATCGTGCGCCTAGGCGCCGCGATTCCCTGCCCGGGTATCAACACCAATGTTCTTGCGGAGTACTTCAAGCTGGAACAATCGAAGAACGGCTTTGTCGGTCTTCTGAACATTTTTACGGGTGGCGCACTGGAAAACTGCGCCATATTCTCGCTGTCCATCATGCCGTACATCAGTGCGAGCATCATGATTCAGCTTATGACCGCCGTTGTACCGAGCCTGAGCAAAATGGCGCGGGAAGAAGGCGGACGCCAAAAGATAACGCAGTATACGCGTTACTTCACGATCGTGCTGTGCCTGTTCCAGGGCTACATGCTGGCCGTGGCGTTCCAGAACCCGCAGAACATCGGCCTGTTGCCTGGTATTGACCGGGTTATTGAGCAGGTAGGTCCGCTGGTGCCTGTAAAGGGCTGGCTGTTCAACTTCACGACGGTTATTGCGCTGACGAGCGGCACGATGCTGCTGATGTGGCTGGGCGAGCAGATTACGGATAAGGGTATCGGCAACGGTATCTCGGTTGTCATCACCGTCGGTATCGTGGCCAGGCTCCCAACCGCGCTGTTGCAGGCGTGGCAGATTCTGATGCCTTCGAGCACCAACAGCGCTTCCTTCGCCAGTCCGCTTTTGCTGGTGGTCATGCTCTTCTTCCTCATCGTGGTCATCGCGGCGACTATTGCGATTACCCAGGCTGTGCGGCGTCTGCCAGTGCAGTATGCCAAGCAGGTCCGCGGTAACAAGATGTTCCAGGGTCAGACCCAGGTACTGCCGCTGAAGGTGAATTATGCGGGCGTTATGCCGATCATCTTCGCTCAGTCGATTCTGATCTTCCCGACGCTGCTGATCAACCTGATCCCCGGCGTGCCGTGGGCGGGTGCACTGGCGGCCGAGCTGGCTCATGGTTTCACGCACTATCTGATGTATGTGGCGATGATTCTGTTCTTCTCGTATTTCTGGGTGGCAACGCAGTTCAACCCGATCCAGATTGCGGATGATCTGAAGCGTCACAATGGCCTGATCCCCGGATATCGCCCCGGTCCTGACACTGCCGCGTATCTGGATTATGTGATGACGCGTCTGACTCTTGCCGGTGCAATATTCCTGACGGTTCTGGCTATCCTGCCTTCCGCCGTTCAGCAGCTCATGAATATCCCGCTGAATACCGCGCAGTTCTTCGGCGGAACCAGCCTCCTGATCATCGTGGGCGTTATGCTTGATACGATGCGCCAGATGGAAACGTACCTCCTGCAGCGCCATTATGATGGCTTCCTGAAGAAAGGCCGTGTTCGCACGCGTTCGGCTTCCGCCATGCATCCGACAGCGACGTATCAGGAGCATCCCGCCATGCTGTGGCTGTATGTGGGTATCGCCGTTCTGGTGATCCTGACAGCCATTATTAAGCTGGCGTGGGCATAACCCGCATCTTAAGATAAGGTAGTAAGGGAAGCCTTTGCTGAAGAGGCAGGGGCTTCCCGCTTTGCTGACTCATTCAGATTTCTTACCCAAACAGACGTTACCGATAACGCATTTGCATTGACCTGCCGCTATGCCGATCCCCATTAAGAATGCCCGCGATGTTGAGCATATGCGCGATAGCTGCCGTGCGGTTGCTGAGATCCTGGAGCAACTGAAGCTATTTGTGCAGCCGGGCGTTACCACTCGGGAAGTCGATCTGTTGGCGGGCAAACTGATTGCGGACCGCGGCGGCATAAGCCCATTTTTGAATTATAAAGGTTTCCCCGGGCATATCTGCATTTCCGTAAACGAAGAAGTCGTGCACGGTATCGGCGGTTCCCGCCGCATCCAGTTTGGCGATATCGTCACGCTGGACGTGGGTATTGTTCTGAACGGATGGGTAGGGGATGGAGCTACCACATTGCCTGTCGGGCAGGTGGATCCCGCCGTGCTTCGGCTGCTGGATGCCACCCAGGAAGCACTGGCGGCTGGTATTGCCCAGGCGCGACCCGGAAAGCGTGTGGGGAATATCTCGAACGCGATTGAAAAGTGCGTTCACCGTTACGGTTATTCCATCGTAACAGATTTTGTTGGCCACGGTGTCGGTCGGAAGTTGCATGAAGAGCCGCACATCCCTAACTTCGGGCGTCCTAACGACGGACCTGAGCTAAAGCCGGGTATGACCCTGGCGATTGAACCGATGGTAAATATGGGTCGGGCAGAGGTACGCATACTTGCGGACAACTGGACGGCCGTAACCCGCGATGGTAAACCTTCGGCCCATTTTGAGCATACGGTCCTTGTTACGGAAAGGGAACCCGAGATCCTGACATGTTTGACCACAACCGAATCGAAGTTGAAGGAACAGTAATTGAGGAGCTGCCGAACGCTGTCTTCCGCGTTGAGCTGAAGAGCGGTCATCGCGCTCTGGCCCGTGTTTCCGGAGAACTTCGATTAAGTTTCATTCGGGTCTTGCCAGGCGACAGGGTTTTGGTAGAGTTCTCACCTTACGACCTCTCGCGGGGTCGCATTATTGTGCGTAATGAAGACGGGAAACCGTCCTGATGCACAGCATGTAACCTGCGTTGGCAGAAGACTTTAACTGGTATTGCGTGAAGCGCTCCGGCGTATTTGTCGAAGAGCTTCACTTGCTGCCGTTACAGCACCTCATTTTCCCAATAATTTTCGCGAAATCTCAGTCTTGCCCCTGACTTTGCGATTACTTCAGCTCGAAAGAATGAATTTTTCGAGTGAAGCAATAACCAAACCTCATTGAAGGCACCATGGGCAAGCCCGCCGGAAGGCACAGGCTTATGAAAGTAAGAGCATCAGTTAAACGGCGAACGGCCGACTGCCAGGTCGTCCGTCGTAAAGGCCGTATCTATGTCATTAACAAGAAGAACCCCCGTCTGAAGCAGCGCCAGGGCTAAAGCTCTGTTCTTCTTATCCTCTCATCACCAAGAAGACCAGTCAGCACCGCTGTCGGAATATAGTTATTCCAACGCATACGCTGCTTAGCCTTCGTCAACAGTCCCAAGAAATTCTTCTATGCCTCGCCTCCTCGGTATCGATATTCCCGGAGAAAAGCGTATTGAGTACTCTCTGCCGTACATCTACGGCATTGGTCTCTCTCGCGCCAAGCTCATCCTGGAGCAAGCGGAAATTGACCCCAATCTTCGCGCCAAGAATCTGACGGATCAGCAGATCAACCGGATCATCCAGATCATTCAGGAAAACAAGTACATCATCGAAGGTGATCTTCGCCGCGAACTTCAGCAGAACCTGAAGCGCCTGCAGGCGATCAACAGCTACCGTGGCATTCGCCATCGTCGCGGCCTTCCTGTTCGTGGTCAGCGCACCGGTACCAACGCCCGTACCCGCAAGGGCCCGCGTAAGACCGTCGGCGTACAGCGCAGCAAGGATAAGAAATAACCAGCGCCTGCGTGACGCTGGTCCCCGCAAGGGGATCCTGTCCCCGCGACCTACTTGCGTTTTAACTGAAAACATTCCTGGATTAATTCTGTATGTCTGAAACTCCCAAAGATGCAGCGAAGCCCGCAAAAGCGGCTGCTGCAACCCCGAAAGCTCCCAAGGCTGCCGGTAAAGCCCCTGCCAAGGACAAAAAGGCCGAAGCCGCTCCCGTAGAGTCGACTTCCCTCAGCCTTTCCCTGGACCCGAATGATATCGAAAAGCCGAAGATCATTAAGGCCAAAGGCAGCAAGAACATTACGAGCGGCATCGCCCACATTCTGGCGACGTTCAATAACACCATCGTTTCCATCACGGACCTCAGCGGTAACGTGATCGGCTGGTCCTCCGCCGGCAAGTGCGGCTACCGTGGCTCCAAGAAGTCCACCGCGTATGTCGCTCAGGTCGTCGCCCAGGATGCATGCCGTCAGGCCATGGGTCATGGACTTAAGGAAGTGATCGTGCGCGTAACCGGCCCGGGCACGGGTCGTGAATCTGCCATCCGTGCGTTTCAGGCCATCGGCCTGGAAGTCAGCTCCATCACGGACGTCACCCCTGTTCCGCACAACGGCTGCCGCCCCCGCAAGCAGCGCCGCGTGTAATTGAGCATCAACCTTATTTCCTAGTTACCTAACATGTCCCGTTATACTGGTCCCCGCACGAAGAAGAGCCGCCGCTATGGCGTCCTTCTTTACGGCCCGAGCAAATCCTTCGAGCGGAAGAATTATCCGCCAGGCGTTCACGGCGAAAAAGGCCGTCGCAAACAGACGGATTTCGCCACCGGCCTCGCTGAAAAGCAGAAGCTCCGTCTGATGTACGGTCTGCAGGAAAAGCAGTTCCGCCGCTACTTCGAAATCGCGCTGCACCGCCGCGGTATCACCGGCGAGACGCTGCTCCAGCTCCTGGAGTCCCGCCTCGACAACATGGTGTATCGCCTCGGCTTCGCACCTTCGCGCCGCGCCTCCCGTCAGATGGTGAACCACGGCCACATCGCCGTGAATGGCCGCAAGGTCACGATCGCCAGCTACCTGACCCGCGTTGGTGAAGTCATCTCCGTCCGCGAAAACGCGGTGAGCCGTCAGCTCGCCACGAAAGGCCTGGAAACCACCCAGGTTCAGCCCGTGCCGGACTGGCTGCAGATCAATCGTGAGAGCATGAAGGGTGAAGTCAAGCGCGTACCCACCCGCGACGAAATCGCCCCGATTGTCAACGAGCAGCTCATCGTCGAGTTCTACTCGCGCTAACCAGCCTGACGCCGGACCCTGTTTTTCGGACAGGTTCCGGTGTCTTCGCTCTACAGTCTGCCCTTCGCATTACTTTCCTGGCTGTCATTCAGTCCGGAGATGTATCGGAGGGCTCCGCTGTTTTCGGGTCGAGCCCCGGCTCTTCTCCCCCAATTTCCTCAGAGTCCGCCCTGTCAGCCTGTCAGTGATTTCAGTGCGGCGATGGATCCCATCCGCAGCGACGACAAAGTCGTCAGCCGCAGGGTCCAGCGTCACGCTGGTCCGTTAACCCCTCACACTACCTAACTTCGACTGTTGGTCCGCCTGCGCACTCGGCATATGACGCCGGGCGGGAAACCCAGTCCACGAGATACACCACATGCCAATCCGCCTCGGTCGTTTTGAAATGCCCAGCCGCCTCGCCAAAATCGAGGAATCGGCTACGCCCACGTACGCTAAGTTCATCGCCGAGCCCTTCGAAATGGGCTATGGCCACACGCTCGGTAACTCGCTCCGCCGCGTTCTGCTCTCCTCCCTGGAAGGCGCCGCCATCACCAGCGCGAAGATTGAAGGCGCCCAGCACGAATTCTGCACGCTGCCCGGCGTGGTGGAAGATGTCACCGACATCGTGCTGAACCTGAAGAAGATCCTCTTCAAGGTGACGAACCGCGAGCCCCGCACGCTGTTCCTGAACGTAACGAAGGAAGGCCCTGTTACCGCCGGTGACATCCGCCTGGATGCCGGTGTGGAACTGCTGAATCCCGAACAGGTTATCGCCACCCTGGACAAGAAACAGCGTTTCGAAGCTGAATTCGAAATCAAGGTAGGCCGCGGTTATGTGAGCGCGGATAACAACAAGCGTCCGGAACAGTCCATCGGCGTCATCCCGATCGATTCCCTGTTCTCCCCTGTTCGCAAGGTCAAGTACTCCGTCGAAAACACCCGCGTGGGTCAGCGCACGGATTATGACAAGCTGAACCTGGAAGTCTGGACGGACGGTCGCCTGACCCCCGATGAAGCGCTTCTGCAGTCCAGCGCCATTCTGCGGCATCATCTGGATCTCTTCGTCAACTTTGACAAAGAGCCCATCATATTTGAGCCCACGACGCCTTCCGCCAGCCCCGAGAACACGAAGCTCAAGAAGCTGCTCAATATGAGCGTCAATGAGATTGAGCTCTCCGTCCGCGCGGCAAACTGCCTGAACAACGCGAACATCACAACCGTCGGCCAACTGGCCATGAAGACGGAGGCGGAAATGCTGAAGTACCGTAACTTCGGTAAGAAGTCGCTGAACGAGATCAAGGACAAGCTTTCCCAGCTCGGTCTGTCCCTCGGAATGAAGATTGACGGCAGCCTGCTTGAGTCTCCTGCCGAAGCCCTGAAAGAATAACTGCAGTTTTAACCTCAGCGTGACGCTGCATACTGTGGCCGGAGGCATCGCCTCAGCCCGGGCTGGATGATCCTTTCGTCCGACCCAACAGGTGCAGCGTTGCAAGCCCAACACGACAAAGTACCATGCGCCACCAGAAAGCCAGACGTAAACTCGGACGTATGTCCGCTCATCGCGACTCCCTCGTCGCCAACATTGCTGTGGGTCTCATCACTCACGGCCGCGTAAAGACCACCCTGGCCAAGGCCAAGGTTGTCGGACCTTACGCCGAGAAGCTCGTGACCCTCGGTAAGAAGGGTGGCCTGCATCATCGCCGCCTCGCTATCGCCCGCATCCATTCAATCGACGCGGTGCAGAAGCTGTTCGCAGACATCGCTCCCGGTTACAAGACCCGTCAGGGCGGCTATACCCGCATCACCAAGCTCGGGCCGCGCCAGAGCGATTCCTCCCCCATGGCAATCCTGGAGTGGGTGGAAGCATCCGCCGCAACGGAAGAGCAGGAGCCTGCCGCCGCTGCAGCCGCACCCATTGAAGTGAAGGCCGAGCCTGTGACCGAAGCCCCCAAGGCCGAAGCCGCTCCTGAAACCGCTCCCGAAGCTCCCGCTTCCAGCGAGTCCTCCGATCAGCCCAAGCAGAGCTAAAGCAGCAGCGCTCTCTATTCCAAGACCTCACTGAGTCATTATTTTGATTCAGATGAGGTTTTGGCGTTGTCAGGGGGTCACATTCCGGCTTTTAATATCGCCTTTGTTTTGTGGCGCTAAACCCTGGCGCGTAGCAATTTCCGTTTCTTTCTTCGTTACTATCTTCCCATGAGCAAAGCGCGTCCTCCGAGCAGCGTTTCCAAGCCCCGCAAAACCGTGGCCAAAAGCGTCCCGACGGAGCGTAAGATTGCATTGTTCAGCGATGTTCACAGCAATCTGGAAGCACTGGAAGCTGTTCTGGCCGACATGGAGAAGCAGAAGGTTTCCGCCAAGGTATGCCTGGGCGATGTGGTCGGCTACAATGCCAACCCGGTGGAATGCCTGGAGCGTCTGCGGGAACTGAACATCAACATCATCAAGGGCAACCATGATGAAGAAGCCGCTTCCACGAACTCACTTACCCATTACCGCGAGGTCGCCCGGATCGGTATGGAGTACAGCCGAGGTCAGTTAAGCCGGGAGCAGAAGACGTTTCTGCGGGCACGCCCCTATGTGGGTCAGGTGCGGGATTTCCTGGTGGTTCACGCTTCGCTCTGCCAGCCCGAGGAGTTTTATTATCTCGACAGCTACGAGGAAGCCTGTCTTCACCTGGACATTCAGCCGACGAAGATCTGTTTTGTGGGGCATACCCACGTTCCGCGGGTCTTCGCCATTGACGACAAAATGCAGGTGATTGACGTGGACATCCACAACCACATGAAGGTTGGCAAATTGCCGCGCTGTGTGGTGAACGTGGGTAGTGTTGGCCAGCCTCGGGACGGCGACAGCCGCGCCTGTTATGCGGTCTACAATGTCGACTCGGAGTCAATAGACTTCCGCCGCGTCACTTACGATATTGAAGCGACACGGAAGAAGATTCTGGAAGCCGGCCTGCCGCCGCCGTTGGGCGACAGGCTTTTTAAAGGTATATGAGGCCGCCGCCAGATTCCGGGCCTGACCGCAGAGCATGAAATACCGCGGTCAGCATGGGGTAGCCGGCATTTACTGTTGCTGGTTATTCTCGCCCGTAGTCCCGCGCTTATGTTTCCAGTACCAGAGGGTCGCCATGCCAACAGCCATGGCTGCTATGATAGTGAGGACGTCCGCTGCGATAAAGTGTCCGGAGAGGACCGATTTTTGCGTTTCGACGACGGCAGTGTCGGCCAGGAAGAGAAACGTTTCGTTCATGGTGCGTTATCCTTTTTTTGGGTAGGGTAGGGGCGTCCCCGGGCTGATCGGGCGGGCACGCCTTAGGTGTACCGTTTGTGGGACGGTTTATGTAAGATAATCGACCGGAATACTCTCACAACTTTAAATGTTTTTTTGATATATTTCTTTTGTGTGGAAGGCTGTAAGTAAACTAATGTATAACTCTGGACATGGTCTTGTATGGTTCAGGTTATACGTGGCGCTTGCGGCGCATGATGACGGCGCGGGGGTGTCGCCTGGTAAATTCTGCGGTGTCTTGCGCGCCAGCCGTGTTGCTGCTGATTGCGATGCTGCTCGTTCTAAGCCCGGCGCAGCATATGCGGGTCGCGGCTGCGGAAGTGGCCGGCAAGGCGGAAACAGAGGAAGAGCTTAGGCTCCGCTATTTGCTTAATGGCTTAGCGTTGCACTTCACCTACAGGCTGGGGGAGCCGGTGCTGACTAACGAACGCCCCACGGTAAACGTGCTGCCCATGCCCGGGAATGCTCAGGGACGTGAAGCCTGGTTTCGAACGGCAAATGGTGCCTCATGGGCGGTTGTCCAGGTGATGCCTATAATCAGGCTGGGCGGAGCGGATCATAAGGTGCCGTTGATCTGGAAAGGCCATGATGAGGTTCTTTCCCAAATGACGGCAGGTCTGGAAGCGTCCCAGCAGTCCGCACAGGCGTTCGGGATGGGCCTTTTTCCGTACGAGCTTCAGTTATCGGATGCGCTGGACGGCCTGGTAAAGGAAGGTAAGCTGAAATCCGTACGCCGGACCTCAAACATGGCTGAGATCAAGCTGACAAAGCTGGGCAGTCAGCAGTCGCTGCAGGAATCGAAAGGCCGCCCCCGGCGGGAACTGGATGTCTGGGTGGTAGGCGCCTATCACATGAACCGCCCTGACGGCAGCCCGGTCACCCTTACTGTGCTGACGACGCGCTGGGGCAATTCCGTCGTACGCCTGGGCTGGATCACGACCGCGTCCTTCAAATACATGCGCCGCTTTATGGAAGCCGCCGGTGACTCCGTACGGGACCTGCGTCCGTAACGGCATGGAGGGGCAGGGGAGAGGTGATGCGGACGCAGAGAAGAATGCTGGCTGATCCGGGGCATTCCACTACCTCGTTATGTTCAGTTCCCTCATGCGGCGAAGCTCTTTCAGGTCCCGGATTTTTTTGCACTCGCTTACGTCGAGTTCCCTGAGGCCGGTAAGGGCGTGAAGGCACTTTACGGAAGTTGCTTGCAGATTCATCCCCTCTGCCTGCCCATCCTCATCATCATCGTGTCCCAAGTTCATATGGTCTTCCGTGCCCATCGTCGAAGTAGTGCGGTATAGCGATCCCGCAACGATACTCCCCAGCGACGGCAACGCCGTCAGCTAAAGGGTCCAGCGTCAGGCTGGTCAGGCTGGTCAGGCTGGTCAGGCTGGTTTTTCGGTTTCGTGGATGCGGCGTAGTTCTTCTTCCAGGCTGGTATCGGTGCTGGCGATGCCTGGTTGCGCTTTGGGCTTGCCGGATTCATCGCCTTTCTTCTTGCCGCTGAGCAGCAGGTAGGCCCAGAAAGCGGTGAAGAGCGAGACGCCGAGAGTGATCTTGAACCAGAGCGGAATGCTTTGCGAAGGCGAGATGAAGCCCTCCACGATGCCGATGGCGAACAGAGGGGGAATGCACGCCAGGGCGAGGCGCATCGCATCCTGCCCGCGTACGCTGAGCGCATCGGCTCGCGAGAGATTGCCGGGGCTGAGCAGGGCGCTGGCCAGAACAAAGCCCGAAGCGCCCGCAAGAATGATCGTGCTGATTTCAACAAGCGCGTGGCTGGCAACGAATTCCAGCAGATCGAACAGCAGACCGTGCTGGGCGCACAACTTGAACGCGGCGCCGAGAATAAAGCCGTTGAGAACCAGGATCAGCGTGGTGATAACGCCGCAGCTCATTCCGCCGACAAAGCACCAGAAGGCGACGGTAATGTTGTTCGACAGAATGATCGTGCTGCTGACGGAACTCGGCACAGCGCTGAAAATACTGCGGGTCCACATGCGGCCCGAGTAAATATCCTCGATAACCGAAGTGGGCAGGACCAGATGCGCCACGCGTTCATCGGCCTGAACCGCGGCGAGGCCCAGTGCGAAAGCTGCCAGGAAGAGGATGGCGGACAGCGTAATGAAATCGAAATTCTTACGGGTAATGCGCGGGATGTCGTTGCGAAAGAAATCCGTGATGCCCTTGGCGGTGATGCCTTCCGTGCGATAGATCTGGTGGTGGGCGCGCCCGACAAGCTGATGCAGAAAGAGGAGCAGCGTGGTGCCAGGGTAGTAGGTCTGCGCAAAGGCGAGGTCGCTGGTGCTGGCGCGGTAAAGGTGGCTCAGCTCGTGAAGAGTGGGGCGGTCGAGCTGCTTAACCTGGCGGCGCTCCAGGAAGGAGAGAAGCTTTTCCAGCCGCTCCCACCGGGCGCGGTTTTTACGAACAAATGTCGCCATATTCATGCAACTCTGTTTGTACGTGGCCCGCGCCGCGAACGGAAGTCGAAAAGAGGGGCATTGATATCGCTGGGAAATGGTCTGAGTCCTCCGGGGATGAGCCTTTAGCCTGGTATCCGGCAGATCAGCCCGTACGAGAAAAGCAACCCCATGTCTCTATCTTGAAGGCTTCTTTTCCCCAGACTCTTATTGAGTTTGCAGGAAGTCTGTGGAGATGTTATGAGAATCATGCCGCGCTTCCATAATGTGCGAAGCAATACGGATCTGGTACTTCATGATTAATGCGATTCTTCAGCCTTTAAAAAAGGCATGTGCAGCAATAAATCATCCCGGAAACCGGCCGGATATATATATTGTTCTATCTCTCTGGTCGCTGGTAGGACTTGTCTGTTACTGGAACAGCCATAAGTTTGGACTGTATCAGGACGACTTTATCTACACATTCGGTCCCCTCCAATGGTCATGGAAAGATGGTCCGATAGATCATCCCGCTCAGTGGTTCGGCCCTCTGTTCTGGACTACGTGGTCAGAGGGAATCAAAAATATTGTGGATGGACTCACCGGCGTCTACTGGTCTCAGGGGCGAGGTCTGCATGCGGGTATAGTGGAGACAATTGTCTTTCTTAACTTTAAACTAGGCGGCGGACTTCTATCGCTCCAGCTTATTGCTGCATCGATAGCTCTTCTCAATACCGCGCTGTTTTACTATCTGTTACGGTACGATTTTTCTTACCTTCCGGCTGCATTTGGGACTCTCATGTTTATCATGTTCCCCGGCGACGTAAGTAAACTTTCCATGCATGTGCAGGCGGCTGGGCACAGTGCGTGGCCATTTGTGTTTATAGCCTGTATGTTGTTAAGAAAGGAATACAGGTATGCCAGTCTCCTGCTGGCTGGTGTTTCTCTGTTTATCTATGAGATTTGCTTTTTATTTTATCTCTATTATGGCGTGTATTATTTTTATACCCGGCAAAATGATAAGTTCAAGAATGCGTGCTATCATGTTTTTCTCAGCGTGGCACTCATCGTTTTTGTTTTAGCATTACGTCTCGTGTTTAAAGAGGCACGTACGGTGAACTCGAGTACCAATGAGTACTATCTGACACAACTAATCGCCAGCTTCTTTCTCGGCCCTATTTCTTCCGCTGTGGCATTGGATCCCCAGTACCTTTGGAAAATGTCCACCGTCATGTCATGGGAAGCTGCAGTGCGAATCGCTTTGGCCATGTCGCTCTGCATTACCGCAGTCCTGGCAGCACAAAGAAAAGACAATACGTGGGTGGATCGCAGCAATAACTTTAAACCCCTGATCCTGCTCTCCTTTGTCCTCGTGTTCGGTGGCTACGTCCACGCTACAGGACAGCGATTCCCTCCTATTGACATAGTTGATCGTTTTTCCAGTATCCATATCTTTTCTGCTACGGGATATGCCATATTTTTGGCTACCGCCATTGAATTTCTAAGCACGAAAATTCGAAAAGAGAACGGAGGCGCGGTATTTGAGTGGGGGCTTAACGGCATCGTAGCCCTGTATGCATGCCTGTTATGCTGTTTCTGGATATCCGTATCCGACAGCTATGATAAGACGTGGGCCTATACCAAGACGTTCTGGCGTGAAATTATGTCAGAGTGCCCAGATATGACGCGGACGAATACGCTTGTCATTCTGGACGAACCTTCAGTGCTTGTGCCGCCGCTCGCGTTCAACAAGTTCTATCTGACCGCGTACGAGTATCTTATTATTCCTCCGCGCATGACAACTCGCGAGAGTGAGACACCGAGAACCGCGAAACCCTACTCAGCTGTCTATATAGTGCCTGTCGATAGCTTTCAAAGGAATGTCAGTCTTCAGGACGGTCATAAAGTCTGGTATACAGGCCGCTCCTCTAATTTCAGGAAACTAATCAATCTCGATAATTTTGACCTGATTGTACTGAAGCGGGAAGGGGATAAACTGATGCGCTGGACGGGATCGCTGGAAACTCCCGCGGGCCTGATTCCATTAAAGCCTCGTGACGTAGCGGGATCCGCTCCTGTAATGCTTCTCCCAACGCCGGTAGCCCGAATTTTGCTTTCGGATTAGATGTCCTGCGCTGGGGTATTGCGAAGCCACGGCCATCAACGTGGCTCTCTCACTTAGATAAACCACTGGCTGGCTTCAAAGTCCGGCGTGGGTACGGGGAACTCCAGGGCGCCGCGTTCGGGGTAGCGTTCGCGTTGGAGGCCCTGTTCGTAGATCTGGACGAAGAAGCTTACCTTGCCGCCCAGGTTCCAGCGCATGTACTTCAGCGGGATGCCGATGATGAGGAACTGGCCGCGCTCGGCGGTTACTTTGGCGTCTTCGATCACCGTGTATTTTACCGCGTCCGGGCTGTCTTCGTACGTGGCGAGGTAGCTGCCGTCGGGCTGGCGCTTCAGATCCACGCGCGAGGCGTAGGGCGTGGTGAACTGCACGCCGACGTGATTAGGCGCGCCGGCCGTATCCAGGCGGATGTAAAAGAGCTCGTTGTTAAAGCCGAACAGTAGCTGCTGGCCCATGCGGTCCGCCTGGAACATCGCGGTCTGCTGCTGCAGAATATTGAGCAGGCCCGCGCCCACCCAGTCGTAGTAGTTCTCCAGATTGCCCGTCAGCGGCGGGTGAATGTAGCGGTGCGGGTTCGAGTACGAGATCGTCTCGGACGCCAGACAGATCGGCAGGTCCAGATTCGCCGGCGGGTGATAGCCCAGGATCCGGTAGACGTTCTGCAAGTGCGTGCGGAAAAGCTCGTCGAACAGGAAGTCGCACTCTGTTGTGAAGTCCGGGCCGTACCACCAGAACCAGTCGCTGCCTTCGGCGGCGTAGATTTCCCACCAGGCGGCTTCGGACTGCTCCGTGGTCACCGTGCCTTTTGCAATCGTATCGACCAGAAATTTGCGCGTCTGCCCGATCAGTTCCCAGCCTTTGTTTTCCTCCGGATCGCCGATCCAGATATCGAAGTCGCTGTTGATCCACGAGCCGCTGTGCAGCCGGGTGCACTCCGCAACGGGCGGGAATTCCGTAAAGTAATCCTTCAGCTTCTTGCTGCGCAGATGATGCCGCTCCGCGATACCCTTGTAGAAGAGCGTCAGGAACTCTTCGCCGCTGTCGGCAAAGGCTTCCCACGCGTTTTCGCCATCCAGAGCCAGCAGAACGGAGCCGTAGCCCTTTTGCACCACGGTGCTGAGGTGATCCAGATTGTTCAGCAGATAGTCGGCGCTCTGGCGGGCTTCATTGCGCGCGGCGTTAAAGCCGATGAAGTCCGACAGCGGGCGCTCACGGAAGACCGCGTTGACGTACGATTCGCCGTTGCGCATACGCCAGCCCTGAAAGAGCTCCATGTGATCGGCGGCGCGGCTGGCCCATACCGGATCCTTCTCCAGACTGCGGAACAGATTGCCTTCGTCCGTGCAGAAATACTCGATGCCCGCCTCCTGAAACAGCGGGATGAGCTCGGGCGCCACGGAGCCCTCGCTGGGCCACAGCCCGGTGGCTTTGCGGCCGAAAACGCGCTCGTGCTGTTCCTGACCCAGACGCAGATGCGCCCGCACGTCGTCCGGCGCGGTAAAGCGCAGCGGCAGGGGGGAATGCGGCTGGCAGCGGCGCGCGAAGTCGGTGTCGTACACCAGCGGCATGATGGGGTGGAAGTACGGCGTCGTGGTCACTTCGATCTGACCGCGCTCCTGAGCGGCGCGATAATAGCCGAGCACCGTCTTCAGGATTTCCTTGTGCACGTTCAGCAGGGAAATCTTCTGCTCTTCGGTGAAGTCGCGGCCCTGCTTTTTAAGCTCGGCGATGATGGGGTAGCGGCGCTCCGCGGAGAAGCCGCACCAGGCGAGGTTGTACCACACCTGCAGATCCCGGAAGTCCTGCTCGGAAAACAGATGCACGGTTTCCGGCATCGATTTCTCCGTCCAGTCGAAGCCGCGGCGGTTCAGCAGATCCCAGTACCGGGGGTACGGCTTTACGCAGTTTTCCCAGTTGATCTTGAAGAAATTCTCCAGCACGCGCTTCTTTTCGTCCACGTGGAGCTCGTGGGCGGGTTTGCGGCTCCAGCTCTCCCACAGGTCCAGCACCTTATCGTAGGCCAGTTCCTCGATCTGCCGTACCAGCACGGGCGTGAAGTTGAAATTCACCCGCACCTCCGGCACTTTATCCAGCAGGTCGATCATGTCCAGGTAGCCTTTCACGGAGTGCAGGCGAACCCAGGGCATCAGAGCCGTTTTCGTCAGAGGATTGACGTAATACGGCTGGTGCATGTGCCAGAGAATGAGGACGTTCATGCGAGAAAATGTTGTGGCGGAAAGGAGTGTGTGGAGAAAATGTTAAGAAGCCGGGACGGACCGCTTTGGTGTCAGCGGCAAAGCCCGGCGTCACGCGGGGGCAACCGGATGTTGCCTCCTGTCACCGATCAGAGCCGGATTTGCCGCAAATATTGTGCCGCTTCTTCAGGCAATGTTGTATTGATGAAGAAACCGGTGCCAAATTCAAACCCGGCAATACCTGTCAGGCGCGGCAGAATCTCAATGTGCCAGCGGAAATCAAAGTCGATGGTCGACCAGTAATTCTTGCGCGGGCGCCGCACAGGGGCCGTGTAAACGATCATGTTGTAGTTCGGCGTGCCCAGCGCGATCTTCAGGCGGCTCAGCGCGTTCTTCACCGCATCGGCCAGCAGCACCATTTCGTGGCCGTCGACAGTATGGAAGTCCGGCGATTGCCGGCGCGGGAAGATGGAAAGCTCAAAGGGGAAGCGGCTTGCGAAGGGACAGAACACCACGAATCCCTGGTTCTCGTACACGATGCGCTCCTTCGCCTTTACTTCGTTGCGAAGGATATCCTCAAAGATATTGCGATCCTTCTCCTCAAAGTAGTTCAGCGAGATCTGCAGCTTGTCCTTGATGTGCATGGGCACCACCGGCAGCGCCATCAGCTGCGAGTGCGCGTGCGAGACGGAGGCGCCGGCCTGCGGTCCCACGTTCTTGAACATGAGAAGGTAGTGAAAGCGCGAGTCTTTCATCAGATCCAGCATGCGCGTGCGGTAGGCCTGAAACACGTCCGCCACGCCTTCCAGCGTCTGATCTTCCAGCGCCATCTTGGGGTCCGGCGTCTCGATGATGACTTCATGCGCGCCGATGCCGTTCAGCCGGTCGTAAAAGCCCACTGCTTCGGGGTTAAGCTCGCCTTCGATACGCAGTGCCGGGTAGCGGTTCGGAACCACGCGCACCCGCCAGCCGGGAGTATTAGGCGCGGAGCCGTGGGGGCGTACGGCATAGACTTCGCCGGGCGTCAGGCGTTCGTTGCCGGCGGAGAACGCGTCTACCTTCGGCAGAGGCAGTTCCGGCCCTTCGAAATCGATGGGGCGCTGCTTTCGTTCCGGGGCGAAGACGACCCAGCGTCCAACAAGAGGGTCTTTACGGAGTTCGGGCATGGAGAAAAAATGGGCAAAGAGGAGAGCCGGCGCGGTGGAGGGGAAAAGAATGCCGCAGGGGAAGTGCCGTGGGCCGGCATTTTTTGTGGAGGAAAAGTGCCCGGAAGGGAAGCACGAAGATGCTGCAGGGCCACGAAACTTTTGAACCTGCGGGTAATGACTTGGAATGTAATAAATGCGCTTACGCTGAACGCCTTGTCTTGTTTGCCGCTGATCATTGCATTTTGATGAACTCCGCTGCCGACTTCATAAACGAAGTTTTCAGAGTTAATGATAAAACGAGAAAAACCTCTATATACATACAGATGTGATTACGTAAAGATACAGGGAGCGGGATGGATCTGCGCAGAATGAACCAGTGTGTAACGCAGGCATGACGCATTCCTTTCCCTGTCTGCAGCAAGAAAACAGGGCATAAGTGGAAGCTGCCGCTTGCTCCTCTGCATCAGCTCATGTACGATAGTGCACACATGAGCTCGGATAACCCCTTTTCGCCTAACCCCGCGAATCCCACGCCGCCCACACCTCCTCCGGCTCCCGCCTATTATCCGGCGCCGCCTCCCCCAGGCACCCCCATTTACGTCACGGCACCAGCGCCGTCCTCCAGCTCGGCCCGCACCTGGATCTTCTACATCATCGGCGGCATCCTCTGCGTCGCCCTGGCGTTCAGCATGTTCGGTAACCTGATCCTCTTCAGCGCTCTGGGCAAATCCTCTCAGACCAGCGAAACGCAGGACGGCATTGAGTTCAAGGCCGTGCAGGGCTCCATCTGGGATGATGAGTGGATCGCTGTTATCGAGCTCAGCGGCATGATCACGAGCTCCACGGACATGGTGGATGATTACGCCAAGAAGATTCGCGCGGCCGGCAAGAACAGGAAAGTCAAGGCTATCGTCGTCCGCATTAATTCGCCCGGCGGCGAAGTCTACGCCAGCGATGTGCTGTACAACGAGACCCGCAAGATCCGCGACGAAATCAAGAAGCCCGTCGTGATCTACATGGAAACGATGGCGACCTCCGGCGGCTACTACATGGCCATGGGCGGCAGCTATATTATCGCCAACGATGTTACCCTTACAGCCAGCATCGGCGTCATCATGCAGTCCTATAACGCTCAGGGACTTATGGAGCTGGCCAAGATCAAGCCTGTTACGTTTAAATCCGGCAAGATGAAGGATATGCTCAGCATGTTCCGCGACATGACGGAGGAGGAAAGGGCGTATATTCAGGCGCTGATTGATGAGACATACGGCAAGTTCGTCGGTATTGTTGCCAAGGAACGCAAGATTGAAGAGAAAGTACTGCGCGAAGGCATTGCCGACGGACGCGTTGTCAGCGGCAAGGTCGCTCTGGACAACAAGCTTGTCGATAAGCTCGGCTATGTGGAGGACGCCTATACCCAGGCCCGCACCATGTCGAGGGCCAGCAATACGTGCGCCATCGTTCAGGTCAACAAAGTCGGCAGCCTGGCCCAGCTCTTCGGTTCGCTGGCCGATTCCAAGACCAAACCCGCCGGCGCCAACACCACCGTCAAGCTGCAGATCGGGCCGGAATCCCTCCAGCTTCAGGCCGGCCAGCTCTATTACCTCAGCAGTCACCTCCTCCTGGGCCAGCCGTGACCTTTGAGCCCGGTGTGTCCGGCATTCTCTCCAGCCTGGCGCTGGTCCCCGCATGGCAGAGCCTGATCGCGGCGACCGGCGTCCCGTCCACCAACCTGCCGGCTCTGCCTGCGGAGGCCCTGCCGGGCGGCGTCCCCGCGAAGGAGCATATCATCGAGCTCCAGACGGACCTGCCCCTGTCGATGCAGATCGTGCTGATCGGGCTCAGCTTCGCCAGCATTATCTGCTTCTGCGCCCTGCTGCGCCTCGTTGTCCTGCAGTTGATGAACCACGGTTTCTCCCCCTGGAACCACGTACTGCCGCTTCATCGCCTCGATTCCACATCAGGCTACATCCTTATGTTCTTTGGGCTGATGTACCTGCATCCGCTCTTCCTGGGCCTGCCCGCCGCTGTTGCACTACTGTCGATGGCTCTGGACGGCGAGGACTCCGCGCGCTTTGGTTTGCGGCGCATCAGCCTGCTTAAAACGCTCTGGACCGGCCTCTGGCTCTGTCTGGCGCTCATGCCTGTCATGTCCGCGGTCGTCTGGTGCCAGACACTCTTCTTTCAGTACTTCCATATTACCATTATGGATCAGGAACCGGTCACCCGGCTGAAGGATGCGCCCATCTCGTACGTCCTCTTTACGCTCGTCCCGGTCGTCATCATTGTCGCGCCGGTATTAGAGGAATTTCTCTTTCGCGGTCTTATCCACCCGGTGATCAAATTCCGCTTTAAGCTCGGCTGGTTCCTCTACATCCGGCCCTTGTTTCACCGCATTCCTTTTCTGCACCGCAACGTCCTGCCGCTCTTTCCGTTTCCCGCCCGCATTGCCGGTACTCTGGCGGCTACCTTCTTAACGTCGGTCTTCTTCGCCCTTATTCACGATAATCTTAACGCCTTCCTGCCTCTCTTTGTGCTCGGGATTGCGTTAAGCCTTGTCTACGAGTACACCGGCTCCATCGGCGCCTCCATTGCCCTGCACGCGGTATTTAACGGCTGCAGCACCGTCCAGGTCATCCTCCTGCGAGCGCTGAAGGAATTCGGGATGCTGCATTAAGCTGCGTGGCGTCCGTGGTCCAAGGAAAGCGAGCGCCCGTCCGAAGCGCCGAATGTGCGAAAATGACATAGCCCAGGCTATGCAAGGCGCCTGAAGCATTAGCCTGCCGATTTCAGCCGGGTTTGACCTCCGGCACCTCGGGTGTATCTTAAAATGGCCGTCTGTGCGGAGAATTCGCATGCGGTCATCCTGATAATCTATTTAGTTTTAAATAGAACGTTATCCATCCTACTTATTCCCTTAAATAAAGACAGGCGTTACCATGAATAGACGTGACCTTCTTCGCTCGGCTGTACTCGCTGCTGGTGCAGTTACTATGGGCTCCACAGTTTCAAACACCATGTTCGCTCCCGCCAGCGCGGTGGCCGGCACGACACCGGCGGCCTCCACGGGCGGCGTCTTTACTCTGCCCTCTCTTGGCTACGCCTTCGATGCGCTTGAGCCTTATATCGATGCGCAGACCATGGAAATCCATTACAGCAAGCATCACGCCGCCTACGTGGAGGCTCTGAACAAAGTTGCCGCAACCAACCCCACGGTAGCTTCCCGCACAGCCGAAGAGCTGCTGAAGGACCTTTCCTCGGTACCCGAAGATGTGCGCACCAAGGTACGCAACAACGCTGGCGGTCACGTCAACCACAGCTTCTTCTGGCTAAGCCTCAAGAAGGGGGATGCACCCAAATCCGGCGGCGAGCTAGCCAAGGCTATCGCCAGGAAGTGGGGCGATCAGGCGTCCTTCTACGAAAAGTTTTCCACGGCTGCCCTGGATACGTTTGGCAGCGGCTGGGCCTGGCTCAGCGTTACGCCGGCCAAGGAGCTGGTTATCGAGAGCACGCCCAATCAGGACAACCCCATCATGCACGCCAACAAGCCCCTGCTGGGCATCGACGTCTGGGAGCACGCCTACTACCTCAAGCATCAGAACAAGCGCAAGGATTACGTCGCGGCCTTTGCCAACGTCATCAACTGGGACGTTGTCGACAAGCGTTACGACGAAGCCGTCAGCTGACGAATCCGCGTCTGCCAATGCATCCGCATTCCCGGCATCGCCTCCACGGCGGAGGAGATGCCGGGAAAAGCTATTCGGCGATCAGCACGGCCTTCAGAAGACCTTTTTCGTCGCGTCCTTCCGCCACCATGGCCGCGTTGGCATGAAGCAGGACGCCATGCGGGACCAGTATGATTTCATTGTCCCCGAGCTTGTCGCAGAGCCAGGAATACCAGCGGCCTAAACCCTGGAAACCAGCGGGTATCACGAAACCGGGGGGCACAAGACGGTCATCGGCATAATGCGCGTGATCAAAGAAACCTGCAGTCCCGCTGTCGCCTCCAATGTTGGTCATTTGCACGTCCCATTTCAGTTTGGCCAGCCGGGCCATTTCCTGCTCCTCGGTGAGTTGTGCGGCCGAAAGATTGCGATGCATAATGAGAACCTGGCCGTTCTCGCGGGTGTCGTCCTCATAGCGGCTGTTATCGAAGCGGTGGTAGACTTCCCAGTCACCGGGAGTAACGGCATCGATCACGTGTTTTGAGGTAACAACAAGAGGCAGATCGGTGAGAGGATCCGCAGTCACCACTTTGGGTGACATTACCTCAATATGGCCGACTTTCGTCAGGCTGCCCAGAGACGGGACCGGACGCATGGGGATAGCCTGCGCTATCGGGTAATTCAGCGCTTTGTCGCGCCGCAGTTCGATCACGATTTCCGGGTTCGTCGCCATTTGATCCGGATCTTCCGTGCGGCAATAATATCCGGGTGCCATTACAAAGACTTGCGCCCAGTCGCCGTTGGTAAGAGTAAGCGGAGTCTCCGCTGAGGCCGATCCCGGAATCCACGGGGAGAAAGCAGCATAACCATCCTCTGCCGTAAAAAGACTGTGAGGCGTCGTGTAAACTGCCTTGGGTTGAGGACAATAAATCAGCCAGACCTGAGCGCCCTTGATCGGTTTCTTGCTCACCTTATCCACCACTTTGATCTTAAGCGCGGGTGAGGAGGCGGCAGAGGAACTCGCAGAATCCTTCGGCAAGGCTGGTGGCGGCGGGGGCGCGACCGGCGTGTTGGAAGCCGATGGCTGAGCAGATGCAGTAGCCTGTGGTGCCGGGGCTGCATCTGTAGATGAAGGCGCCGACGAAGCGATCACCTTCGGCTGAGGTCGAGACTGAGATTGCGATTGTGACTGAGACAGAGAATTATCCGGCAAGGATAGCTGGATAAACCCCCATTTGGCCACCAGACACAGCATAACCACCCCTGCACAAATCAACAGGAAGCGCAGTAGCCGATTAACCGGACTTGCTGCTTCAGAATGCTGCGTGTCATTCATATGTGCTCCACATTAGGACAATGTAGAGCACGCTTTCAACTGCGGAGATCGCCAAATCCTGGCGATCAGTGCCCAGCTATGGGCAGCATGCTGCCCTGCCGCCCGGCATGCGCACTATAGCGGCGGCACGCGGGGCAACGGATGTCGGTATCTGCTACTTGCGCAGCGAGGCGAGAGCGGAGGGAACGTCCGCGTGCAGGGAGAAGATCTGCTCCAGGCGAACGAGCTCGAACACGTTGCGTACGCGCGGCGTCAGGGAGGCGAGAGCCAGCTTGCCTTTAAAGCTTTGCACGGACTGGAAGTATTCGATCAGGGTGGCAAGACCAGAGCTGTCGATGTAAGTGACGGACGAGAAGTCCAGAAGGAGACGGGCTGTTTTGGCAGCGGCTTTGGGCCGCAGGTATTCACGCAGTTTTGGGGAAGATTCCAGGTCGATATCTCCCTTAATACTGATAATCGGAATATCGCCGTCCAGGCGTTCGCTGATTTGCATGGGGCTAGAGGTAAGCTGCATTTACCGCGGAGAAAAGAGAAAAAAGCGAGAGATTAAAGAAGAGCGATGCGGATAGGTAAAATAGGGCACTTTTCAGTGGTAAGCAGAAAGCGTGCCGCAGTGCGTCTCTGCCTAAATATAGCCAGAGATACCGCGTGCGGACATGTTACTCGTACCAGGAGCTCAGCTTATCGTCGCAGTCCAGATTGATCATGATCCACGTTGCGCCAGGTTTGTAATACACAAAGCGCCAGCGCAGAGGCTGAATCTCGGAGTAGGAAAGGTAGGTCAGGACAATCAGACGTGTGCCCAGCCTGCGATTATCGTACATTTCGGCGTTCTGTACGCGGCCGTACAGTCCCATCGCCTGGCCGGTGCGGGAGACAAGCGCCTGTACCTGGTCGCGGCGTTCCTTGATGCGTGTGTTGGCCAGAAGCACGTCATAGGCTTTTTCCGCCGCACCGTTCTTCAGCTCGGCAAAGAAGCCGTTGATCGACTCGGCAACCTCCGGCGGGGGCGGCGTCATGTCGGGGTTGAAACGCAGGCCGGGCATTTTGCGCTCCTGAGGCTCGGGCACCGCAGCGGCGGAGGGAGCGGGCAGGGGAGCCTGGCCGGGTACGCGGGCGGGCGCGGGAGCCAGACCCTGGGCGTGAAGGCTTTGAATCAGCACCGGACAGGCACAGGCCAGGAGCATCAGCACAGCCCCGGGAAGAGCGGCGCGCAGGAAGCAAAGGGGAAAGTGGGAAACAGACGCGGGGATTCGCATGATGTAGGGTGATGGATCTTGAGGCGGATAAGCATAGCCGATCTCAGGCCGTTTGTCATACTTTTGTCGCGCCTTCTGCTGCAGTTGGTGGGGTGTGCAGTCCGCTACTCTACTCTGTCCTGGCCGCGGAAGTGGCGGCAGGCTCCAGATTCAGCTTCTCGTTCAGCCAGTTGGCCAGGGCGCGGGTGCGCACGGGGTCCAGGCTGGATTCCGTCCAGTGATAACCGATGATATTAAATACGTGGCCGTTGCGCAGCGTAACATCCAGAAACGGCATGTTGCGCGAGGTGGTGCTCATGCCGAATTGCACGACATCCTTCAGCGACAGGACGCGGGGAGCCGCTGCAGGGGAACCAGGCTGGAAGAAATAGACCATCGTGCTGGTATCCCGGGTTACGCTGAGAGTATCCGCGTCGAAATCCACGGTGAGGTCATAACAGCCCGTTGCAATGGCCTTGGAGACGGGTACCAGAAAGGAGCAGGAGAACAGGAAGTAGATGCCCATCAGCGGCAGCAGCGCGATTTCCTCCTGCCCCAGAGGCTGCATCCATGGCATCCGTAGCAGCAGCGGCGTGGCGGTGGTAAGAATGAGGAGCGCGAGAGGCTGCCACCAGTAGTAGGAGGCAAGGTGCACAACCAGTTTGCCGCGCGAGCCCTGAGCCGAGCCCTTTATTTCCTCATAAGGCATGCCCGCCGCAGCCGGCTGAAACCAGGCCTGCCACAGCAGGCTGCCCAGACGGACAAGCGGGCAGATTACGAAGTAAAGAGAAGGAAACAGGATGCAGTTGACGGGATCCAGTGTGAAGAGAGGGAAGATGGCTACCCATACCTGCAGCTTCAGCCACACCAGGCAGACCACGGATATCCAGATCCAGCTATGGCAGGCTTCCGCCCGCAGAATCTGCCAGATACGTTCCCCCACCCGCGGCGGGGCAGAGGCGGTTCCGACTGCAACGGAAGCGGATGGCGCAGCGGGGGTAGTCACGCAATTTACAATACGTAAACCGCTTGCATAAGTCCAGACCGCGCTTGGGAAACCCACTTTTGTGCAAAGCTCAGAACAGCTTGCGGTACCAGGGAACGTGCCGCGCTTTTAACCACTCGGAGCGATAGCGGGTAATCCACTCCAGCAGCGCTTTTTCCCAGCCAATGTCTGCGCCGAGTCTGGCGCTTTCACTGGCCCTGTACTTCATGATTTCCTCGCGTCCGGCAAGAAACCGGCGAAACAGCGGCGTGTTTTCAAAGGGAGATGGCTTGTTGGCCACGCGGATCAGGTGAAGGGGGAAATCTTTCATATCGCCGTTGTCTTCATGGACATTCATGATTTCGGGGGAATCGGTGAGAACAGCTACGATATCAGCTCCTGCATAAGCCGGCGTGGCGTCGACGCCCGGCATCATATCGGCCATTCCCACTGTCAGGGCCAAAAGGAGAATTAGGCGGATATCATATGCTCGCATTTAATCTTATAGTTATCATCTGGAGTCCAAAATGACAGATTAAATACGGTTTGGATGTGCCTGCATAAACGGCTTTGTTTCGCAAATTAGATTTTTTGAGCATATGTGGGTATTACAGATAAGCAAGGCTAATAATGTTCCCTCAGTGCCGACTATGCTGGTTTTCTAATTCATTGCCAGGCCGTGTCCAATGCATCTTGGTAGCCGACACGCAAACGTAACTTTTTCTCGACGAAAGCGCTCATTGCGTTAGTTTTACGCCGTGAAACAGTCCAAGCCAGATGCACCTGTGAAATTTGAGCAAGCGCTGGCTGAACTGGAAAAAACGGTCCAGGAAATGGAAAGCGCGGAACTTCCCCTCGAGAAACTGATCGAGCGCTACGAAAGCGGCATGCGTCTGGTACGCATCTGCGGCGAGAAGCTCTCGGAAGCAGAGCAGAAGGTTGAAGTGCTTGCCCGCTCCCAACGCGACCAGCGTGATGCTGGATCCGGTAAGGGAGATGTGGCGGCGGCCTCCTCTGCCACCCCGCAGACCGGCAGGGGCCGGCCCGTTGCTACACCTGTTCCGGACCGCCCGCAGCCGCAGGCCCAGCAAGACGCTGGATCTGATGCTGAGGGCGACGATTCCAGCAATAAAAAAAAAAAAGAAGACGAAGTCAGCCTTTTTTAGTTGGATTTTTTCCTGAATAAGAACAGATTCCGCCAATACGCGCTTATGCCCAGACTCCTCGATTCCATCAACTCGCCCGCTGATGTCAAGCGGCTCTCCTTCGACGAACTTGATACCCTCGGACAGGAGATTCGGGATGAACTCATCACCGTTCTGGCGAAGACCGGCGGGCATCTGGGGCCTAATCTCGGCGTAGTCGAGCTGAGCATGGCACTGCATGCTGTGTTCGACACCCCGAACGACAACTTTATTTTCGACGTCAGCCATCAGGCCTACGTGCACAAGCTGCTCACCGGTCGCCGTGACCGCTTCCACACCATCCGCCAGCCGGATGGCCTCAACGGCTTCATGCTGCGCACGGAAAGCCCGCACGACTGCTACGGCGCGGGACATGCCGGCACGGCTCTCTCCGCGGCGCTGGGCATGGCCGTGGCGCGCGATATGCGCGGCACACGCGAGCACGTGGTATGTCTGGCCGGCGACGCGGCGTTCACCTGCGGCGTAACCTTCGAAGCGCTGAACAATGTGGCCAGCAGCACCAAGCGCCTCATCATCATTCTCAACGATAACGAGTGGTCGATCGACAAGAACGTGGGCGCCATCGCCGCGTACCTGAACAAGATCGCCACGAACGACCGCTTCTCCTTCCTGCACGAGAAAGCCAAGGGCTTCCTGCAGCGCCTGGGCGGCGACACGGCCGTGAAGCTGATGGGCCGCGCCGAAGAAGCGATGAAGGGCCTG
>JBGGNE010000010.1:0-9078 GCA_041287705.1 Methylacidiphilales bacterium
GCGGCGACTCCTTAGCTAATATTGGCACTCATAATGCTTTTCCTCGCATTATTCGCTGCAATTCGCGAAGAAACCAGCCGAACAGATTATTTCGACGATTCGTGCGATCCTTCGCAAGTTCGCTTTATCGTGTCCGTTATAACCAAAGTCGGCCAACCCTTTTAACCGCAGCCTCCTCAACTTTCTCCCACTTCTCCAGCTCTATGGATTCGATTTCGGACCGTATCAGCCATATCCTCGCCAAAGTCCCTCCTTTGCCGCTGGTCTTCCTGTTTATCCTGATGACTGTGGCGTCAATCGCCCATGTCGTCGATTTCCGCGGCCCTCAGTTTACTGGCGTGGTGCTGGGTACCGACGGGAAACCTGTTAAGGATGCCGTGGTCATTGTCTTTGAAGACAAGGCCAAGATGCGCGAGCGGGAAAAGAGGGCTCAGATGATCAGCCGCATGTTCCTCAGCGCAATCAGCGCCCACGAGGAAAAAGTGGTTGAACCGGAGCCGACCGACTCCGGCCCCACCGCAATCACCAGCCGCACAGCGCGCGACGGCAGCTTCAGTATCCCCACGCCTGAGCAAAGCAACGCCATGATCGTGGTCTACAGCCCCGGCAAAGGTTACCGCGTGCTCAGCGGCCAGCCAACCGATCGCGAAGGCAAGATTCAGTTGCAGTCATGGGGCTCGCTCATCGGCCTTTAGTCTCCGCAAGCTGCGCAAAGTCGCGAAAAGCAGGGTGGACGTTCGGCCAGGATGCGATATGCTACTGGCCTTCGTCATGGCCGAATACCCACCCGCACTTCAGGAGCTTATCCGCGCTTTTCGCCGGCTGCCATCGGTCGGACCCCGCAGTGCGGAACGCCTCGCCCTCCACCTGCTGGCCAGTGATCCTTCTCAAAGCCAGCGGCTGGCGCACGCCATTTCTCACGCCCGCCAGGCCATACGTCCCTGCCGCCAGTGCGGCTTTTACTCAGAAGCGGATCTGTGCGGAATCTGCGCCGATTCCTCCCGCGATAGCACCATGTGGTGTATCGTCGCCCAATCGTCAGATGTTATCAGCATGGAAAAAGCCGGCGGCTTCAAAGGTTTATACCACGTCCTCGGCGGTCGCATCTCTCCTCTTGAAAAGATCGGTCCGGAACAGCTCTCCATAGCGCCTCTTTTGCAACGGATCAAGGATGCCCCGCCGGCGGAGCTTATTCTTGCACTTTCCGCCGATGTGGAAGGCGAAACCACCTCGCTCTATCTTACACCGCTGATAAAAAAGCACCGCGTTAAAGTGAGCCGCCTGGCCACGGGCATTCCCGCTGGTTCAGGGTTGGAGTTCGCAGATCGGGTCACTCTTGGCTATGCGCTCAGCGGTCGTCGCGAGGTGTAGTTGCGGCGGGCCTGTTAAGGTACAAGTCGTACCCACAGAGAGCCCACCTCAGAAACCTGACCGGACCCTGCCTTGAAGCAGGATCCGGCGTCACACTGCACTGGCGTTGAGTGAAACGACTACTCGTCGGCAGCGGCGCTGAGCTTCGCCACGACGTTCAGATCTTCCATCGTCGTCACGTCGCCCTTTACTTTTACGCCTGCGGCGATGTCCTTCAGAACGCGGCGCATGATCTTTCCGCTGCGCGTCTTTGGCAGACCTTCGGCGAAGCGAATGTCATCCGGCTTGGCAATCGGCCCGATTTCGCGGGAGACATGCTCGCGCAGTTCCTTTTTAAGGGCCTCCGTGGGGGGAATGCCTGTCTTCAGCGTAATAAACACCACAAGGGCCTGGCCCTTCAGTTCATCCGGGCGACCAACCGCGGCGGCTTCCGCCACTGCGGGGTGGCTTACCAGGGCGCTCTCCACTTCGCTGGTGCCCAGGCGGTGACCAGCCACGTTCAGCACGTCATCGATACGGCCCACGATCCAGAAATAACCGTCTTCGTCGCGACGAGCACCGTCACCGGCCAGGTATACGCCGGGGATTTCGGCCCAGTACGTATTGAAGTAACGCTCGGAATCCTTGTAGATCGTGCGCAGCATGCTTGGCCACGGCTTGCGAATCACGAGTTTACCGCCGATGTTCGGGCCAACTTCTTTGCCTTCGTCATCCACAATGGCCGCATCCACGCCGAAGAACGGCAGAGTGGCGGTGCCGGGCTTCAGCGGAGTTGCGCCGGGCATTGGGGCAATCATGTGAGCGCCGGTCTCCGTCTGCCACCAAGTATCGACAATAGGGCAGCGACCGCCGCCAATCACATTATAATACCAGATCCATGCTTCGGGATTGATCGGCTCGCCCACCGAACCCAGGAGGCGCAGTGACGACAGATCGTGCTTCCTGGGCCATTCGTCGCCCCACTTGATAAAGGCGCGCACGGCAGTAGGCGCGGTATACAGAATGTCTACCTTATACTTCGCGATGATTTCCCACCAGCGGTCCGGGTTGGGCGTATCGGGAGCCCCTTCGTACATCAGGCTTGTGCCGCCACAGGCCAGCACGCCGTAGACAACGTAACTATGTCCCGTTACCCAGCCTACATCGGCGGTACAGAAGAAGATATCTTCTTCCTTCAGGTCAAAATAATACTTCGTGGTCAGTTGCGCATTGAGAATGTAGCCGCCCGTCGTGTGCAGAATGCCCTTCGGCTTGCCCGTGCTGCCGCTGGTATACAGAATATAAAGGGGATGTTCGCTGTCCAGTTCTTCGGCGGGACAGTTATCGCTTACTGTCTTGCGCTCATCATGCCACCAGAAATCGCGGCCTTCCTTCAGCGCTACGTCCTGTTTGGTACGTTTGACGACCAACACCTTCTCCAGAAGAGGAGCGCCATCTGCGGCAGCATCCGCATTGGGCTTAAGGGCCACAATTTTGCCACGACGCCAGCCGCCGTCGGCGGTGATCATCACTTTCGCGCCGCTGTCATTAATGCGCTCTTTCAGCGCTTCGGCTCCGAATCCGCCGAATACCACGCTGTGCGGGGCGCCGATACGCGCGCAGGCCAGCATCGCGATCGCTGCCTCAGGAATCATGGGCAGGTAAATAATGACGCGGTCGCCCTTCTGAATGCCGTACTTTTTCAGCACATTCGCCATCAGGCTGACTTCGCGGTGCAATTGCTGGTAGGTGTAGGTTACCGAGTCACCGGGTTCACCTTCCCAGATAATGGCGGCCTTGTTGCGACGCGGCCCGGTCAGGTGGCGATCCAGGCAGTTGTACGCCGCGTTAGTGGTGCCGCCTACAAACCATTTGGCATTGGGCAGGTCCCACTCCAGCACCTTGTCCCACGGCTTGAACCAGTGCACGGCGGAGGACATTTCTCCCCAGAACTCTTCCGGCTGTTCGATCGACTTCTTGTACAACGCCTTATACTCTTCCATGCTCTTAAGGTGAGCTTTGCTGGAAAATGATTCACTGGGCGGGAAAACGCGGTTTTCCTTCAGAACTGACTCGATGTTGTTGGGGGTAGTCATTTCAAATTCGATTCGATCCATTCCACCTGACTGCAACTGCCGGAACATTGGGGACCTGTATTTCCAAAGACGGCACGTGGCGACTATATCCAAACTGTGCGTTGAGGGCAACCAAAACGCCAACGTTACCAGCGTGAGCAGCACTCCGTCTGGACATTTTACGGCAAATCAGGTGGCACAAGTGAGAAGCATCTCTATAGATGAGCTTCACAACAGAGATACGCGTGCGAATGGACGTCTACACCACGTCACCCAATATTTTAGCGTAAAGATTTTCCAGAAAATGGCCCATGCCGTCCACGCTGTGATGCTGCCGCACTATGGGTAATGCATTCTTGCCAAGCTGCGCGGCAAAGTCTGAATCGCGGAGGACTCGCAGCATGGCGGCGGCCAGGGCGGCAGGATTCAGAGGTGGCACAAGCAATCCGGTACGTTCATGCTTCACGATTTCCGGGATGCCGCCTACTGTGGTTCCGATTACCGGCCGCGCCATGGCCTGCGCCTGCAGAAGAATCTGGGGCACACCTTCATGCGCGGTGCTGGGCAGCACCACCGCCGCCAGTGAAGCCAGCAACTGAGGCACATCTTCACGATGTCCCAGCATGGTGATGTGGCGCTCCATGCCCTGCTGGCGCAGCATTTCCGACAGAGTTTCCATGCCGGGGCCGCCGCCGCCGATAATAAAATGACAGACGCGGCCCTCTTTTTCACAGGTGTCGCGCACAATCCGGGCTGCGCCAATGAAGTCAGGGTGCCCCTTCCAACTGCGCAGCACGGAGATCATGCCAATGATGGGCGTCTCCGGCTTCAGTCCCAGCTCTGTGTGTAAAGTGCCCTGAATACCGGGATGAAACATCTCCGTATCGATGCCCGTGGGGAGATTGGTGACGCGGCTCGGTTCAGCGCCCACTTCATGGATAAGCCGATCCGCAATGCGTGTACTGGTCGTCAGAAGATGATGCGGCAATACACTGAAGCCAAGATTGCGCCAGAACAATTGCGCCGGGTAATCGGTGTCGATATGGCGAGACCGGATGACAGCACGCACGCCTGCCAGCCGCGCGGCAATCCCCCCGATCCACCCGTCGCGCGAGCTGTGGGTATTCACCACGTCCGCCTTCCAGGCCAGCAGACGCGTCGTCAGCTTCGCCACAGTCCAGGGACCTGTCAGCGGTTTGGTATTCAGGTGCCATGCCTCTATACCGGCCGCCTGACAGCGCGCAAAAATCTGGCTCTGGCGAGGTGCGCATACCGCCACGGTGTGTCCCTGGCCTTTCATCCATTCCAGCTCGCGAAAGATACGGATCTCCTGCCCGCCCCATCCCAGCGATGCCTCCGTATGTAATATCCTGTAACGCCTCCTCATCCTAGTGCGGTCCATCAATCAAAGCAAAGCGCGCAGCCTATCAGCGCCACGCCCGTCGCCGCAAGTCCTCATCGATTGGGATTCGCATTATCTTCAGGAAAAGTGCATTTTATCGTGCAGATTCCCACCACGTTACATGACCGCCGCATTTCCAACTCCAACCGCAGGCCAGACCTCAGGCAAAGTCCTGTCGCCTGAGCTGATGGCCAGCTGGATAAAACAGCGCGCGAGTGAGCTGGGATTTGATGTCTGTGGTATCACCAACGCAAATCCCGCCGCGCGGGCTGATTACCTGAAGCAGTGGCTGGACGAGGGCCGCGCCGGCGAGATGGCCTGGCTGGCGCGCGAACCCGAACGCCGAGCCGATCCCAGGGTCGTTCTTCCTGATGCGCAAAGCATCGTGATCGTTGGACTAAATTCCTGGCAGGAGCCCCTGCCAGGCCGTGCCCGCGTTGCCCGCTATGCGCTGGGTGATGACTACCATGACATCATGACGCCGCGTCTTCAGCAGCTGGCAGATGAGCTGGAAAGAAAGATACAGCCGCATCTTGCGGAGCAGATCGCAGTCCGACCGCAGCCGCCTGTGGAGATGCCGGCCGGAAAGTCCAGGTCCGGCAAGCAACGGCCGCCTCCCTCCGCATTCGCCCGCGTCTATGTGGATACCGGCCCGGTCCTCGAGCGCCCGCTGGCGGAGCGTGCCGGTCTGGGCTGGCAGGGCAAAAGCACCATGCTTATCAGCACGCGTTTCGGGCCATGGCTCATGCTGGGTGAGATCATCACAACCGTTGCCCTGCCGCCGGATAAAGCCGGCACCGACCGTTGCGGCAAATGCACGCGATGCATCGACAAGTGCCCCACAGGTGCCATCACCGGCCCCTACCAACTCGACGCGCGTCGATGCATCGCGTACCTCACCATTGAAAACAAAGGCGCGATTCCAGAGGAATTTCGCCCGCTCATAGGGAACCGGCTCTACGGCTGCGAAGAATGCCTGGAAGTATGCCCGTGGAACCGGTTTGCCCAACAGACGCGCGAAGATCGCATGCTGCTCCGCCCCTCCCCCGATGCAGCTGCAGCATGGGATCCGCGCGCGTTGCTCAGCATTACGCCCGCCGAATTTAAACAGCGCTTTGCGGGGTCGCCGGTTTTACGGATTAAGCGGCGTGGTTTGCTGCGCAATGCCTGTGTGGTGCTGGGCAACATCGGCACCGCTGAAGATTTGCCTGCACTGCAGGCCGCAGCGATGAGTGACGCTGAGCCACTGGTGCGCGAACATGCCGCCTGGGCGGTGACTCGTATCAACATGCGGCTGGAGAGCCATAATACGGGTGTTTCTTCGAAATGATGGTGCGATTTGACCATGGGGATGAAAAAACTGCCTTCTGGGACAAAATTGCCGAGGTTGTTTAATATCAGTTATTTGCGTCGTTTTGACTCATTTAGGGGGCAAAACAGGCTGTTTTCGGGGTGGTTTCTATCTATTTTCACGTAAAAACCACATCATCTTCAGACCGGATTTGATCTGGCATTGTTTAGGCTATATGTTTCAGCGTTGAAAGGAACATTACCCCTATGACGAAGACCTCTGAGATACTGTCGGAACTCGTGAAAAACCCGAAGGCGAACTCGCGGAGTATAGTCCAACCAGCTAAGGCTCATAAAAGCCGCTACGAACGTAGAAAAGTGCGCGGTTACCTTCGAGTAACGAATTGGATAGACTCCGACATGTAAGGCGCGTCGGTAAAATAAGTTGCGCTGCCCGATGTGGGTTCGGGCAGTGCACAATGCAAGTGTTTTGTTGAGAGTAAGTTAATGATAGGCAGCTGGATTTCCAAGCCCTGTTTTTTTATGGGCTTAATGTAACATACAGAAAGTTTTCTTTTGCTTGAACGATGTAAGACTTTGTTAATCGCCAGCACTATTCGGGCTTGAGACATTGTCTGTTTGTTAACGTACAGAACAATGCAGGTAAAAGTTTTTTTTGCATACGGCTTCCGATTTCTTAGCAGTTGTTTACCAAGTCCGGTTGCAAAGTTTAAGTACATAGATAGAGTAAATATCGCGGCAAAAACGCCGTGGTCGGTCAGCCTGTGGGCGACTCGACCTTTCAGTAAATTAAATAGCATGAACGAATGACTCCTGAATTTGAAGTATACAGATGTACTAACAAAAAGGAATATTCATTTCCGCTAAGGAGTCGCTGCCAAATAACCTATAGGACTTGGAGCGTCGCTTTTGAGCGATAGCTTCGTTGGGAATTCAGGTTGAGCATGCTTCTAGGGCACTCCCTCCATTCCGCCTTGCTCTCATCTCAAAATCGACGACTTAAGTTGCACCGTTTATTTCCGGAGAATCCTAAGCCAGCGATGCCTACTAGTAACCAAATCAGTTTTACAAAAGATTTTCCTAATCCATTGCAAAAAGTCACACAATTTTGTCACCTTCACTTTATTGGCGTGCCTGTTGCTAAATAAATTGTACAAGGGTATTCCTCAAATGTTGATCGACTTAGTTGACAAGTGGCAAAAAATGCTTACCATCCCTCCCATCGTGCCTGCTTTTCATCGCTATTCTCTCCAGCATGCCGCATTAGCGCACACCGTTCGATGGTGCGCCTGCCTTAAGTTGCATTTGCGTTGCCGTTGTTGACGTTCTGTCTTTGTCCGACATTTTGCGCCTCAGGATGTTCGCCGGCGCTGGCCCTGTCTCTTTCTATCCATTTTGTCTCCTTGTAAGCATAAAGGCCTTTCCTTTGTGCGGCAAATTACTCACCTCTGCTTCCACCTTTTACCGGCTTCTGAAAGAAGCACCTGCACCATGGCTCGCAAAACCGATCACTCAACCTACGTCAATGCCGATATGACCTCGATCTCCCTCGTCGGCGGCAAAGCTCCTGATTTCTTTATCTACTCCACCAAAATCGAGCGCAAGCCCAAGCGCGTTCGTACTTCCTCACGCAAGCGAATCAGTTAGCGCAGTGCCGCGGTTCAGGCATCGCTGTCACAGCAACATTACCGGATCCACGTCAATCGTGACGCGGATATCGTCCGGCCATGTTGCATCCAGCATCAGCGGGCGAAGCTTGCGCGACAGCGGCTGAACCCGGGCCGCTCGCAGATAGAGGTGAAACCGGTAGTGATCCTTGATCTTGTAGATCGGGGCCGGCGCCGGTCCCAGCCCCTCTGCATCGGTCCCCACGAGATCCATGATCTGTTTGGCCGATTGCTCCGCCATATACCGCGTTTTGTCTTCATCACGCCCGCGCCATGTGATCAGGATTGATCGCTTGTAAGGCGGGTATTGCAGCGAGCGCCGGAAATCCAGCTCCTGCTCAGCAAAGCCATTATAGTCATGATGGCGCGAAAACTGAATGGCCGGTGCAAACGGTGTTCGTGTCTGCACGAAGACTTCGCCTTCCACTACTCCGCGGCCACAGCGTCCCGCCACCTGCATCAGTTGCTGAAAGACTCGTTCGCTGGCGCGAAAATCGGGCAATCCCAGGGCCAGATCCGCATTTACAACGCCCACCAGGGTGACGTTGGGAAAATGAAGGCCCTTGGCGATCATCTGTGTGCCGACCAGGATGTCGATAAGTCCGTCGGAAAATGCCTGGAGCGTGCGTCTATAGGCATCCTTTCCGCGCATACTGTCGGAATCCATACGGGCGATCCGTGCTTTGGGAAACGCTTCGTCAATCGCTTCCTCCACGCGCTCCGTTCCCACACCACTGTATTTGTAATTGTCAAAATGACATTGCGGGCACTGCGTGGGCGCAGGAGCCACGTGATCGCACAAATGACAGACCAGACGTTGCGCCGAGCGGTGGAAAGTCAGCGGAACACTGCAGTGCGGGCACATTTCCGAGTGGCCACACTGCGGGCACTGCAAACTGGTTGCATAACCACGGCGATTTAGAAAAATGATAACCTGCTCTCTTTTGGCCAGGCGCTCCGTCACTGCGTTCACCAGCCGCGGCGCCAACAGGTTGGACTTAGTCGCTTTGACTGACTCTTTTTTCGTTTCATCACTGCCGCCCTCATCTCTGTCTCGCGACCTGCCTTTCCTGAACTCCTGGCGAAGATCCAGCACATGAATGATCGGCATGACGCGTACTTCCACGCGCTTCGTCAACTGGGACAGCACATATTTACCGTCAATTGCGTTTAGGTGCGACTCCAGCGACGGAGTTGCGGAGCCCAGGACGACCGTTACGCCCTCCATATACCCCCGCATCACGGCGATATCGCGGCCATGGTAGTGCGGGGT
>JBGGNE010000011.1:0-7014 GCA_041287705.1 Methylacidiphilales bacterium
GCGTGCCAACCAGGATATCAATAAGTCCGTCGGAAAATGCCTGGAGTGTGCGTCGATAGGCATCCTTTCCGCGCATGCTGTCGGAATCCATGCGGGCGATCCGGGCTTTGGGAAACGCTTCGTCAATCGCCTCCTCCACGCGTTCCGTTCCCACGCCGCTGTATTTGTAATTGTCGAAATGACATTGCGGGCACTGTGTGGGCGCAGGGGCCACGTGATCGCACAAATGACAGACCAGACGCTGCGCAGCGCGGTGAAATGTCAGCGGGACGCTGCAGTGCGGGCACATTTCCGAGTGGCCACACTGCGGGCACTGCAAACTGGTTGCATAACCGCGGCGATTTAGAAAAATGATGACCTGCTCTCTTTTAGCCAGTCGCTCCGTCACCGCGTTCACCAGTCGTGGCGCCAGCAGGTTGGAGTTGGTCGCTTTGACTGACTCTTTTTTCGTTTCATCACTGCCACCCTCTTCTCTGCCCCGCGATCTGCCTTTCCTGAATTCCTGGCGAAGATCAAGCACATGAATGATCGGCATGACGCGTACTTCCACGCGCTTCGTCAATTGGGACAGCACATATTTGCCGTCAATCGCATTGAGGTGCGACTCCAGCGAAGGAGTTGCGGAGCCCAGGACGACCGTCACCCCCTCCATATGCCCCCGCATCACGGCGATATCACGGCCGTGGTAATGAGGGGTCTCTTCCTGCTTGTAGGAAGTCTCGTGCTCCTCATCCACGATCAGGATGCCCATGTTTTCCAGCGGTGCAAACACGGCGGATCGCGCCCCGATGACGATGCGTGCCTTGCCGGATCGAATCTGCTGCCATTGATCGTGGCGCTCACCCGAGGAAAGATGGCTGTGCAAAACCGCGATGGGGATTTTCCTGCCCGTGAAGCGTGCGCGAAAACGCTCGACAGTCTGCGGAGTCAGCGCGATTTCCGGAACCAGCACCAGGGCACTGCGACCTCGCTCAAGGGCATGATCAATCGCGCGCAGATAGACTTCTGTTTTTCCGCTGCCCGTAACGCCGTGCAGAAGAATGGGGCGCGGTTTTGGCTTGGCGCCTTCTGCGATAATCAGTGCTACTGCATCGCGCTGCTCATCATTCATCGCGTGGCCGCCGCCGTCGGGCACGGCGGCTTCCGTAAAGGGAGAGCGCTCGCGATCTGCGGGGCGAATCACGATGAGATTCTTTGCGGCCAGCGCCTTCCACGCGGCTGAGGCAACCCGGCTTTCGTGGATGTAATCGGCCAGCCAGCCAGGCCCCTTCTCAACGAGCCAGGCCCATGCATCGCGCTGAGCCTTCGCTCGGGAAAGCTGCTCCTCTATCGCGGTAGCGTCCAGATTCGGCACGAGTTCGACCCACAGCCGCTGAAGATAGCCCGGCTGGGCACGGCGGACGGCTTCAGGCAGAATACACTTGAGGCAGTTGGAGAGAGGCGCGCAATAATACTCGGACATCCACTGCGCCAGATGAAGCAGCGAAGGCGGGATAACCGGGCGGGCGCCCAGCATTTCCGATACTTCCTTGAAATTGATTTTGCGGCGACGTCCGTGCTTATCCACGCTGTCCGAAAACTCATCGACCTCATTTTTAAGCTCAACAACGTACCCGATAATATCCCGAGAACCAAACGGCACCCGCACCTTGGCACCAAGCAGATCGCGTCCTTCCAGCTCTGGAGGCACAGCATAATCGAATGCTTTGTCCAGAGAGAGCTCAGGAACGACGCGGACGTAAGTGGGCATAGAAGACGGCAACGGGCAGGGAAAAGGAGGAAGCAGAATTCAGAAGCGGCACAGGCTCAACTGGCCTGGAACTATTCCAGTCCATCCCTGATTTCCTCCTAAGGAGTCTCCAGAAAATAAAGTGTGCAACTTAAGTCGTCGATTTTGAGATGAGAGCAAGGCGGAATGGAGGGAGTGCATTGGCCTAATGCTCGACCGGAATTCCAACGCTGCTCTCGCTCAAAAGCGGCGGCTCAAGTTGTGCAGGTTATTTTCTGGAGACTCCTAATGTAATCCACGCCCGTTGCCAACGCCATTCCATAATCTGGAAGGCGTTTCCCTCAAACAAGCTGGTCAAGCCGCCAGTTTAGGTTTCAGCAAAGTTGCCAGAACCGCCTCGATCTTGGACACGGCAGTAGTGATCCCCTCTATGAAGACGTGATTAAAGAGTTTTTCCGGGATCAGCCTCTCCGAGTGAAGATTGTTAAGAATCTTCGGTCCCGAGTGACGTTCCGCTATATCCATAATGGGCAGGACAGCACCGCTGGTACCAATAACGAGCAGGACATCATTCCTGGTCATGGATAACAGCGTTTCTTCCAGAGGTCGATACATGGGCGCCATTTCGCCGAAGAAGACGACGCTGGGCTTCACATCCAGGCGGCTGCGGCAAGTCGGCCGAGGACATACTTCTTTCTCATAGTCCCAGGCACGCGTTCCTATATCCCATTCTGAATCGCACTTCTGGCAATTCAGTCTGGTCAGGAAACCGTGAAGATGCAGTGGCCTTTGCACATCAGCCCGCTCCAGCAGATTATCTATATTCTGCGTAAAGTGGGTGGTATCGTACATGGCCTCCCAGCGAGCCAGCGCATGGTGGCCCGCATTAGGTTGCACGACGCCGAGCTGCGTACGCCGCATATTATAGAACGTATGAACTTTTTCAAAGTTCATACGCCAGGTGCGCGCGTGGCAGATTTCTTCGATACGGTGATTATGCCACAGGCCGTTAGCATCACGAAAAGTGGAGATTCCGCTTTCCGCACTTAAACCGGCTCCGGAGATAACGACTAATTTACTAGTGGAGTTCATGGTTACCTTGAAAGCGCAATGTGTGTGACATTACGCGAGTCAGATATCATGCACTCTTCTAAACTAAAAGGCCAGCTCTTCTTTTACTCACTGGGAGTAAGTGTAACGTCATCGACTTCCAGAGTGCCCGAAGTGGTCTGAAACAGACCAAAGAGAATTTCGACCGTGGCGGACGCTTCCGGCACGGGCAGCTCCACTACTTTTTCGCTCCACTCCACCGAAGAGCCGCGGAAAGCGATGGGTTTGGGATCGGGCTTCAGAATTTCACCTGCGGTGTTCTTAAAGTGGACGAGCAAACGACCGTCATGCCAGTTCTGAGCGCCAGCCTGGATCGTATCATGGCGAAAACGGAATTTCAGAGTAAGCTTTTTAGGTTCTCCCGAAAGAGTAATGCGCTGGTGCGCCTGAATCTGAACATTGGGTTCTGTAGCCTGCAAACGCAGAAAGTGTTTTCCGTCTTCCTCTACAATCTGTGCTTTGGCAAGCGCCCAGCCTCCCTGGCCTTCGAAGTCACCATTCGCGACAAGCGAAGTAGATTTATCCTCGGCAAAGACGGAGGACAGAACAGGGGAGAACAGTGCGGTGGTTGCGACGAGGAGGGAAAGGGCAAGTGGTTTGATTCTCATTGCGAGAATCAGCATGCTTGCAGTAAAGCACTATGTCAATCGCTTTATCATTGTAATGGCTGGAAGCCCTTTACAAGTGCGCCTGAAATGATTAAAAACGGGTCTGAAAGAGAGTTTGGAAGTCGTTCCAGTCGAGGCAAAATAACGCATTGCTGTAATCTTCTGGCGGTTTTCCCCTCGGAAAGATATTTTTAGCCTTTGATCACTTAATTGTGCTATACAAAGGGCTTCGCTGATGCTACGTTTTCGGGAAAGCTTTGGGATAATTCCCTCCCTCCTGCACACGTGAAAATCAAGCAGCTCAAGCATAAACAGATTGAAACCGAACTGCGGCAGCTGGCCTCTACTTTGCCTCCCGAGGCAAAGCTGCCAGCTGAGCGAGACCTTGCCCTGGAGTACGGGTGCAACTTTCTCACGGTCCGCAAAGCGCTGAAACAGCTTGTGGATGAAGGACTTATCGTCCGCAGGATTGGCAGCGGCACGTTCGTTTCACGCAAGAACACCGTCACGCCCGCCGGCAAGCGCGAACCCAAGAACAGCCGCGTCGGCATTCTCGTGTATCAACATGGTAGCCCCTATGCATTCGCCGTAATTCAGGCGATTGCACATGTGGCACTTGAGGATAACGTAGAACTACGATCATGCTGGGTAGGCGATTTCGGCGAGGAAGGCCTGCGTCAGGCTCAAATGCTGGCCGATGAAGGTTGCACCGCGCTGACAATTCCATGGTTTCCCCTGGATCGCACCGATGAGATTCAGTCTTTCGTGCGTCAGTCCCCTCTCCCTATCAGTCTTCCTGTGCTGATTCCCGGTCTGGAGCGTTACTGCTTTGAAGAAAAGCATCTGTTCGGCGCGACCATGCTGTCCGCGACGGAAGGACTTTGCCGTTACTTTGCGCACATGGGTCACCGCCGCATCGCCTTTCTCGGGCCGGATGCTCCGAGCGATCAGGTTCTGCAGCAGAAGCTGGGTGCCTACTCCTGCTGTATGTCCCGCGAAGGTCTTCCCATGCTTTGCGGTCTGGTAGATCCAGGCTCACAATCTATGGATCAGCTTGCGGAAAGCTGGAAGGCGTTCCGCGGAGATCTCGCGATCGTCAGTTACGACGATGAGCACGCGCTGCGTCTGCTGACGGCCATGCATAAAATAGGCATGTGCGCGCCCATGGACTTTGCGATTGTCGGCTATAATAATGCGGACGCAAGTCACTATAGCGATCCGCCACTCAGCACAGTGCGCCAGAACTACGATTACCTGGGTCACTGGCTGCTGAAGAGTGCGCTGGCTCTTGCCAAGGGTACCGTCGGGCAGTCCGGAGAAGCTCCGTCACTGGATCTGATCGTGCGCTCATCATGCGGCGGCAGCCAGGGAATCGACGAAGGTCTTCGCGCCACGCTGAGGGACCTTAAGGTGAACGTGTGCTTTGAGGATAACGCTCACACTCCCGGCCTGAACGGAAATGGCACGGTAAATGGCAACGGGAATGCTGCCAACGGCAAGAGCCATGGCGTTAACGGGAATGGCGTCAATAGCCATGGCCGTGACAGCCATATCGAAACCGTGGCGGCGTAGATAGCACCGGCGGCTCTTTGATATATAGCAATGCTATAACTGAGCTGCCGGGGAATGACTTGCGGGCTGCAGGACGAGAGCGTACTGTGAAAAGACGTCATGAAAGCCGTCGCATTTCTTAAATCACTTCCCATCGAGCACGAAGAAAGTCTGCTGGATGTCAATATGGGCGCTCCGACGCCCGGTTCGCGCGATCTCCTGGTGCAGGTGATGGCGATTTCGGTTAATCCCGTCGATACCAAGATTCGAAGCGGCGGCGGGCCGGGAGCAATGGGCGCCGGTGCAGACGAACTGAAAGTTCCAGGCTGGGATGTTGCCGGCCTGGTTGTTGCCGTGGGTGGCGAGGTAACTCTATTCAAGCCAGGCGATGAAGTCTACTACGCCGGTGCTGTGGACCGTGCCGGCTGCTATTCTGAATTTCATCTCGTGGATGAACGACTTGCGGGTCGCAAGCCACTAACCCTGAGCTTTGCCGAAGCGGCCGCGCTGCCGTTAACCACTATAACGGCCTGGGAAATGATGTTCGACCGCCTTCGTATCCGCAAAGGTCGCGAAGAAGAGACGGGCGACATCCTTATTGTTGGCGGCGCAGGCGGCGTGGGATCAATCGCGATTCAGCTTGCGCGACGTCTGACGGGTATGGCGGTCATCGCCACGGCATCCCGGCCGGAAACTCAGGAATGGTGCCGTACTTTAGGCGCACACCACGTCATTGATCATCGCCAGCCGCTCGCACCGCAGGTAAAGGCGATCGCAACGGGCGGCGTGCAGTACGTTCTGGCACTGACTCGTACCGAAGATCATTTTGACGATCTGGTTGAGGCGATGGCTTCGCAGAGCGCAATGGCCCTGATCGAAACACCTGCGAAGCCGCTGGATATCAACAAGCTAAAACCGAAAAGCATCTCCCTTCACTGGGAGTTTATGTTCACGCGCTCGCGCTTCCAGACACCGGATATGGGTGAGCAGGGCCGCCTTCTCAGCGAACTGGCGGATATCGTGGATTCTGGAAAGATTCGTTCCACGCTACAGACCCACATGGGTTCGATCAATGCAACCAACATGAAGCGAGCTCATGCTCTGCTGGAAAGCGGCAAGTCGATCGGAAAGATCGTGCTGGAAGGATTTGGACCGGTCTGACGGAGCAACCAGTCAAAGTTGAGAAGGAGGGGACAGATCCGATTCCCCTCCTCCAGCACCGCTGCTCCTGTTTCACTCTGCCAGACGTGGCGACAGGGTGAAGGTGTATTTGCCCGAAGCAACGTGGATGGTGACATCGGTTGTGGTGTCCTTCTCCTCATGCCAACGGTCGAGAACCCGTGTATCTTCTTCCTGTAGAGACACTTCACTGCCGTCCAGAGTAAGGACGGGATCGGAGGTGGGCGTGGGAAGCTGCAGATGAATGGTGGCAGTGGTGCCGGGGGGAAGCTCAATGGTGGCATGGAGCGTTTCGACCACACGTCGCCAGTTGACGCGGATCCAGCCACGCACCGAGTGGAAATCGAGACGGGCCCAGGTTATTTCCGTACCAGCCCACGGACGCCATATCACCTTCTCAAATCCCACGGAATCGGGTGCCTGAGACAGGCCCGCAACCCAACGGGGCATCCACGAAGCCACGCTGCCAAACATGGGATGGCAGTGAGTGCCGTAATTCCCATTCCAGTTCTCCCACATCGTAGTCGCGCCACTGGCCAGCATAAAGCCATAGCTGGGGAAGCTGGCAGCCGTCATTATCTCATAGGCGACCTTCTCCAAACCATTGCGCATCAATGCTTCCAGCACAATTGGAGTGCCGAAGATGCCGGTATCCCGCTGAGGGGCGTGGTGGTGAAGTGCTTTGATGGCGCGGCTGCGAATGCGCTCAGGCGTTTCAGAGATCTCTTCTTCGTCGGGCGTTACTATTTCGGTGCTGCCGGCATCCAGCAGCAGCGCAAACGCATTGGAACCGCCGATCCCCTCACCGTACGAGCCGGTTGCGGGATCATAGAAAGC
>JBGGNE010000012.1:0-18063 GCA_041287705.1 Methylacidiphilales bacterium
GATGAACTCTCTGCTATAAGACTCACCTTAACTTCGGTGTCATGACTTTTGAGGCAACGTCACCCTGTCTCTCACTTTCTGGGCTTCCTTTCGGTGTCATTTACTTTTGAGGCAACAAGGCGGTGTGTTGCCACGGTTGTCGGTGGAGACTTCCGCGGATTGTTCTGAATCTGTTCGCCCTGACGAAGGCTATTCTGCAAACCGGAATTGCTTCATCCGTTGGAGCATCTCTTTCGCAGAAAGATCGTTTTCTCGCGGTGAAGCATCTGGTTCATCAATGGCGGCCAGCATTTCCGGGCTGGCAGTGTTATCCAATTCTTCAATGCGCCGAAGAATTGCATGCGTCTCTTCCGCATTCAGGCGCGGAAGCTCTTTCAGGATTTCGTCGATGCTCATGGATATCTCGATTCGGGCTCTTTCAGGATGCTCTCTGCGTTGAACTTTCGCTCGTGCATTATTCTAATGCACTGTGCGGTGATGTCTGCTAAATTTCCGGCAACTTGTAGAGTCAGGTACTTTTTGTCCCGGCTTCATCATTGATCCATGGCGCGCATTCGTTTCATTTTATTATTCGTTAATGCATCGGAGGCCATGAGTATGGCTTCGACGCGTGCCTGCCGTTATTTTATTGCGATTGCCCTGAGTATATCCCTGCCGGATGTTGCGCTGAGTCAGAACCACGGCGTGGTTGCTCCCGTGGCTGGTGAAGCGACAGCGGAAAACGCACCTGCGGCGACGATCTCTGCTGTAACACCTGGCCCTACAGGCAGTGCCAGTTCTTCCAGCACCAGCACGAGCTCTGACGAGGAATCTCAGGCTCTGGCAACCGTTCAGTCCACCTTTGACGACGGGCTTTTTGATCTGGCCCAACAGCGGCTGACGGCATTTGCCAAAAGCTACCCTAATTCGCCACTGAGGCCACGCGCTCAGTTGCTTAATGGTCGCGCCCTCTATTATATGGGCCGCATGGATGCCGCCCTTGGCGCTCTGGAGGCTCCGCTGCCTGCCAACGCCGCTTCGGCGGCAACCCCGGAGACTAAAGCTGAGGTATTGCTGTGGCAGGGTGAAGTTCTGTTGGCGTTGGATCGTTACCCTGAGGCTGAGGCCCGTTTTAGCGCGGCGCTGGCTGCGGCCCCCGGCTTTAGCGGGGCGGATCAGGCAGAACTGGGCCGGGCCTGGAGCATGATTCGTCAGGGGCGTCATGATGATGCTCGAAAGATTCTGACCAAAATCGTGGCGACTCCAACAGGTCCCGGCGCTCCAGCTGCCCGAATTGGCCAGCTGAAACAGGAGGCCGCGCTGCTGCTGGCCAAGCAGGAGATTGTTGAGCAGCAGTACAAGGCGGCATCGAAAAGTCTGCAGGAAATTCTGGCTAAACAGTTGTCGCCCAAGACTTCCTTCGAGGCATGGTATCTTTTGGCGGAAGTTTACGTGACGTTGCAACAACCGGGTGACGCTCTGGCTGCGTACAAGAAGGTGACGGGCGACAAGGCGGCTTTTCCCAAAGAGCTGGTGGCCAAAGCGTGGTACGGCACCGGTCGCGTGCTGGTGGTTCAGGCGGATCTGCCGAATGCTTCAGCGGCGTTTGAGCAGGCGTTCTTTCTGGCCGAATCCGAGCAGATGAAGCTGGTGGCCCTGCGCTCCTACCTGGAAGCTGCCCGTAAGCGGCAGGCGCTGCCTGATGCGGTGGCCCGGCTGCAGGATTTTGCGCGCAGAAACAAAGGGGATGACGGCCCGACCCTCTACGCGATCGGCCTGGCGCTGGCGGAAAGTTACGAGACGCAGCGCGCCGTTGATCTGCTGGAAGCTTTTATCCGCGAGAACCCCGCTTCACCGTGGCGTGCCGCAGCGTATTTTCAGCTCTCCAAGCTCTATCTTCAGGATGGAAACACGGCGCCCGGCCCGGTAAATCCCAGCCCCGCAGCGCTGGCAAAATCCCTGAAAGCGCTGGATCAGTGCCTGGAAGCAGGCGCCGATACCAACCTTACCGTGCTGGCGATGTCGGAAAGAGCTTCGCTGTTGCTGCGCCAAAACAAGCTGCCGGAAGCCCTGGCGGAGTTTGAGAAGGCCGCCAACACAGCGCCTGCACTTTCCTCATCCGCAGAAGAAGCGCACTACGAAATTCTGTGCATTCTGGCGCGGCAGGGCAAACTGGAAGCGTTCGGCAAAGCGGAAGATCACTTTCGCGCGACCTATCCCCGCAGCCATTACCGGGCTGGCATTGCTCTCCTTCGCGGCGAAATGCTGGAGCGGCTGGGCCAGAATGATGAAGCCCGCAAGGTTTACGAGAAAGCGCTGGCCGTTCATAATCTTCCCGGGCAACAGCCTCCCGCCCCCGCTCCGGCACCTGCGCCCAGTGGAACAGTTCCACGGCCCGTGACGAACGCGAACCCCATTGTCGTTCCGAATAACGTTACGAATCTGGCTCCTGAGCAGCCTGGGTCGACCGCAACCAATTCTTCCAAATCCCCGCAGGCTTCCCAACAGCAGAACGCGGATGCGGATACAGTGCCCGACGCAGGCTCTAACCCCGGCTCCCGTAGTCCGGGTGGCATGAGGCTGAGCCCTGGTGCCGCGGGTGCGGCGGCTCCCACGCTGCAGTTGCTCAGTCCTGAATCCAGCGCGCGCCAAAGCCAGCTTCTCATCCGGCTGGGCGATTTGCTCTATAAGACGGGCGATCTGAAGGGTTCGCGTGCCGCCTATCAGCGGCTGCTGGATAATTATCCGGACGATTTCCATGTGCCGGAAGCCGCCAGCAAGCTGATGCTGGACGGTCTGGCGGCCAAAACGATTTCGGAGGATACGGCGATTGCGGAACTGCTCAAGGTGCGTGAACGTTTCTGGAAGCATCCATCTGCGCCTCATCTGCTGTTCCAGATAGGCGAGCTCTATTTTAATCGCGGCGATTTCGTTAACGCGCAGTTATACTTTGAGGATCTGGCCAAGGACTACCCAACGTCCGATCTTGCGGATGACGCGTTGTACTGGGCCGGCGTTTCCGCTGCGCAGCACAGCGACTACAATGAGGCGCTGAGCATCCTGCAGCGCATTCCGGATAACTCGCCGCGCAAAGCATACAGCCGCTTTATTCAGGCGCGTATCTTCTTCAAGCTGCTCAAGTTCGGGCCCGCCATCACCCTGCTGGAGGTGGTGACTGCCGCGGAGAAAAGCGGTCCGCGATTTGTGGAAGCCACCCTGCGGCTCGGCGACTGCCACTTCGAGCTTGGCAAGAAGGACACCGCGCACTACGAGCAGGCCGCGGCCGCCTATCGCCTCATCATCAATGGATCCCAGGGCACGCCTGCGCAGCGTAGCGAAGCCGGTTACAAGTGCGCCAAAACTCTGGAAAAGCTCGAGCGCAAACAGGACGCTCTGGCTCTCTACCTGGATGTCCTGGGAGGTCGCGTGCAGACTCCCGCACCGACGCCAACTGCCGGCGCGTCTGCGCCCAAAGCCCGATCCGGCACGACAACGGCTGCGGCTTCGCCCCGCCGTCCCGCGCTCACTACGCCCGCTGCTCCCGCGACTTCCCCTGGTGGATCCGCGATGACGGACGGAGATGCGGGCGACCCTGTTCCGCCAGGCACCGATCTGTTCTGGGTGCGCAAGAGCGGTCTGGAGGCCGGGCGCATTAAGGAGGAGATGCAGGACTGGCGCGGGGCCATCGCCATTTACAAGCGCGTGGAGCAGCTTGGCGGTCCCAACGAGCAGGAATATCACGACATGATTATGCGCGTCCGTCGCGAGCACTACATCTATGAGTAGGACTCGTCATCAGTCGCCTCAGGAACGCATGTAAAGATGTTAATCAAACAGCCACCAGATGCCGATGGCTCAATAACAGGGATTCATTCTATTGAATAACTGTTCACCAGTTGTTTCTTTTTTGGTATATATTCCTTGAAATTTTATACGCTAAAAAGCAAAATATGCCAAGGGTGCCTTGAGCTATGCAACACTATCCCGCCCCTGGCCGTTGCATGCCTGGCACTCGGCAATGGCCGCCTGTCACCCGTAGCTGCGCCTGCACGCTGCGTTGCCCAAGTGCTTGCGGAAAATGAAGTTTGGCTTGAAAAACCAACATCCAGAAACTATCCTACCTACCATGGAAGCCGGCCAAACCGAGTCGGGGTCAGTAAGCGCGTCGCTTAAAGACCGTGTCTATTTAGTCCTGCGCACGCTGATCCGAAGCAGTTATTTCGGCGAGCAGTTGCCGCCGATCACCAAGCTGGTGCAGATGACCCGCATCCCCAAGTCGGCGGTGGAGGAAGCACTGCTGCGGCTGGAGAATGAGGACCTGCTGGAAAAGCACGGCGCCTCGTACAAGTCAATCTACATCCCGGAGGAAAGCCTCGGCCGCGTCGCCTTCCTGCTCAATACCAACCTGTTTGCCAGCTGGTATGGCATATTTCAGGACTACCTGATCGGCGCGGAAGAAACGCTGCGCGCTGCCGGCTACGACTTTCTGTTCCGTGGCGACTTCGCCTCGTACGAAGACAAGCACGAGCTGATCCGCGAGTTTCATGAGAACGGCATCCGCGGCATCATCTTCGCCAGCTTTGCGGAGCCGAAGCTGCGCCAGTATGTGCTGGATCACCGCATCCCTTCCGTCATTCTGGGCAACGCCACCATTCATCAGGAAGAACTGGCCTGCGTCTCCAGCGATAACGTGGGCGGCATTAAGAAAGCCGTGAAACTGCTGGTGGAAAACGGTCATCGCAATATCGCGTACTACACCGCCTCGGCAACCGCTCACGATGGCTTTGAAGAGCGCCTGGTGGGTTATGAGCTCGCGATGCGCGCCGCCCATCTCCAGGTCCAGTACGATCTCGTGCTGCAGGAACGCCACAGCAGTGGCCTGGCCCGCAAGGCCGCCACGCTGTTCACGGCCATGCGTCCGCGCCCCACGGCCATCGTCTGCTCCTGCGATCGCGAAGCGTTTGAGCTGATTGCGGAACTGCGCCAGAGCAATATTTCGGTGCCCGAAGACGTCAGCGTTGTCGGCTATGGCAACAGCATCTTCGGCACTCTCAGCGAGCCACCGCTTACCACGATCGAGATTTTCGCGCGCGATCTCGGCAAGATCGGTGCCAACTTCCTGATCAACGAAATGGTGAGCTCCCAGGTGCCTATCCGCATGACGCTTCCCACGGAACTGGTGGTGCGCGAGTCGGTGCTGGGGCTTGAGCAATCGACCGACGCCTCCGGCGGAAGCGACGCTCCGACCCCTCACACCACACGCATTGATCTGCCCGACAGCGAAGAAATCGGCGCCTGATCCAGTGTCCAACCTACAAAGCCGGCGTTGATTTCAGCGCCGGCTTTTTTGTCCACGGAACGGGAGAACTCATTAGAATTAGCCCGCATCTCATCACCATTTTGCCAGCAATTCAGGTCAGACTGGTTCGTCCAACTATTGTTGTGCCCGGCGTACGCAGTCACGGCATGCGGGGCGGTATGAAGCGAACGGTCTTCAAGGCTTTAAACGATTTCTGATTTACACGATATGACACCCGTCCCCGAATTCACTGTCCAGCAGATGTCCAGGAAAGCGCTGCAACTGACTCTGGACTGGGCGGCACGGGAAGGCTGGCAGCCAGGATTGCATGACGGCGAAGCATTTTACGCGGCGGATCCCAAAGGTTACTTTCAGGCAACGGCAAAGGGCCGGGGCGGTGCTGTTACCGACAATGGCACGCCGACCAGCAATCCCGATGACATCGAGAACATGCTTGGCTCCATTTCAGCCGTGGCGCATGGGGATCGGTTCGGGTTCATCGGCCTGTTTATTGTGGATAAGTCGTACCGCGGGCATCGCATTGGCAGCGCCCTGGCCAGCGCCGCGCTGGATCGCCTTGGCGACCGCGTTATCGGTGTGGACGGCGTGCTGAAAAAGGCGTCGCAGTATAAGAGCATTTACGGCTTTGAATTCGCCTGGATCAATATCCGCCACGAGTGGCGACCGGATGCCCGCAAATCCGCTTCAGTTCCGCCCGATCAGGTGCCGGATCTGGAGTTTGTCACCATATCCGAAAGCAACTTCGCTGAGGCGGAGCAGTTGGATCTGAAGTACTTCATGGCTCCGCGCCCGGAATTTCTGAAGCACTGGCTCTACCCCTCGACCCATGAGGGCGGACTGGCTTTGCTCTGCCGCCAGGCGGGCGAGCCGGCGGGATACGGGGTGCTGAGGCCTTCCGTCAGCGGCTATCGCATTGGGCCGCTCTTTGCCGCCAACGACGCAGCAGCTGAAGGGCTTTTCCATCGCCTGACAGTCGGCCTCCCTCCGGACGCGGTAGTCTGGATGGATATCCCCGACGCTCATCCGGAAGCACGCGCCTTTGCCAAAAAGCAGGGCATGATCGAGATGTTTCCCACCGCGCGCATGTACCGGGGCGGGAAATGGCCGCTTTGCGCCAGGAACATCTGGGGTATCACGACGCTGGAACTGGGTTGATGCGTCAGCGCGCCAAAGGCGCCCTTTTTTCACAACCAATTACTGCGAACTGGTCTTATTCGGATCGTGCGATAGAGATTGTATTTATAGAATACTTGTGTATTCTGTGATTCAAAAGATGTGATCACATCTTCTCGGCTTCCGGATCCACTATGTCACATCCCTTTTTTGGAAAAGAATTCAATTTCACGCAGCCCGATGGAACCGATCTTCGGGTGCGGGGCTGGGGCGATCAGTATTACGCCGTTTTCGAGGCGCTGAATGGCTACACCGTGGAGCAAAATGCCGCTACAGGCTTTTACGAATATGCCGATTTATCCAAGGATGGGCTGAAGCTGCTCCCCACGGGTGGCCGGCCTCGGGTGGTCAAGCCGTCGGAACTCGGTCTTTCGCCGCGAATCCGTATATCCCGCGAGGCAGCCCGCGTACAGGTGCAGGACAACCGCAATTTATCTATGGGACACTCACGCTGGGAAGAACGTGGCAAGGAACTGGAGCCCATGGCGCTGGCACCCGCCATGCTGCCGCCTGCCGCAATTGCCCACGCGGCGTTCTCGCCCAATGTGTTTGCGCCGGCGGAAGCTCGCTCCGTGAGCGCGGCTACCCCTGTTTCACTGGGGCACTCGGGCCACTTCGTGGGGTTGTGCCTGCTGATCGAGTTTCCAGACCGGCCGGCCACCATATCCCGGCAGGAGGTGGATGATTTCTGCAATAAGCCAGGCTATAATGGCTTTGGGAATAACGGGTCGGTGTATGACTATTTTTACGACGTCTCCGGCGGGCGCATTAAGTACAATAATATAGTAACGCCCTACTACATGGCGAAGAATCCGAGCAGCCACTACATGGATGTGCAGCCGGATTCAACGATGACTTCCCGCCAGCTCATCGCGGAAGCCCTTGAGCATTTTGTTGCGACAGGGTTGGATCTGAGCCGCCTTACCGTGGACAATCAGAGTTACGTCTATGCGGTAAACGCTTTCTACTCGGGATTTGCTCGCAATAACAAGTCAGGTCTGTGGCCGCACCACTCTGGCATGAATCCGGTCTTCTGGCTACCTGGTGGCGCCAGGGTGAAGGACTATCAGATCTCGAATATGGGCACCAGCCTGGAACTCGGCACATTTTGCCACGAAAACGGGCACATGCTCTGCAGTTTTAACGACCTGTACGATCCTAATGAATCAAATGGCGTAGGGCGATTCTGCCTGATGGGAGCTGGGGGGCATGGCCATAATCCTTCCCACGTCTGCGCGTACCTGAAGGCAAAGGCCGGCTGGGTGACGAGTATGACCCCTATCTTTTCCGGCAGCGGTATGACGCTGACCGCGCATGCCGGCAGGAACGAGTTCTTCATCTACCGCCGGAACGATTCGGAATACTTTATCATTGAGAACCGGCTGCGCCAGGGACGCGATCTGAATCTGCCGGGCTCCGGTCTGGCGATCTGGCATGTGGACGAAAGGGGAAACAACCAGAACAGCGAAAGGCTGCCCGGGCTCCACTATGAGTGCACGCTCATACAGGCTGACGGCCGGCACGACCTGGAAAACAGATTTGGCAATGACGGCGACATGACGGATCTTTTCCGTAGCGGCGTGAACAACAGCTTTGGCCCGGCTACCACGCCTGGCAGTCACTGGTGGGACGGATCGCCTTCCGGCCTGGATATCCGGAATATCAGCACCGCCGGTACGGTGATGACGTTTACTGTCGGCTAGCGTTAACACGAGCCTGTGTGAGCGCCCGGGCCCCGGGCCGTGCCAATGCTTCTGTATTGCGCGGCCTGGCAACCAGCTACGGCATGATGATCATCATGGGCTGGTAGGCCTGGCTGCTGTTCGTGTAAGAGGCATTGCCACCGGGGGTAGTGGCGGCGCCGCTTTCCAGAAACTTCATCCAGAGCTCAATGTCGTTGAGGAAATCTTCCACGGCGGCGATGAATTCAAAGGGGCGCAACGCGGTGGATTGCAGGACTCGACTCAGGATGAGGCGGCGCGAGGCGGGATCCAGGCTGGTGCTGGTCAGGCGACAGCGCAGTTTGGCCAGACTGAACTGCAGTACGCGCTGCACCATCAGCTTCTCTTTCTCCGGCTCGGAGGGCAGGGGCACCAGAGTGGTGCGCATAAGAAAGGTGCGGTTATCCCAGGGCAGGATTTCCAGCACCAGATCGCCATCGAAGACGATGCTGTAGCTGCCATCCTCGTCTGGAGCAATATCCGGCAATTGCAATTCTTCGGCCAGAGTTCGGATTGCGTCGGCGAGGTCCATAGTCGTGGCGAAGAGTGAAAGTGGCGGCGGACGAACGGGACGGGACTGGATTAGTCACGGCAAAAGATGATGCCGGAAACCCGGCGCAGTGCGGGGTTTGCCGACATCATCTTTTTATTTTGACCCGACATCAAGCAATTAAGCTTAAATGCTGACGTTGCTGTGCAGTCGGGGAGAAGGCGGGTCAGGCGCGCATGATGGTGCGCAGCGATTCAGTCTGGGAGTTGGCTACTTCCTGAAGCTTCTGACGGACATCGCGCATCACATCCATCATGTTGTTCACGAACTCGCTTTCATTGTCGACTATGCCTTTTGCCTTGGCTTCATCCTTCTCGGCCTTCTTCTGATCGGCGCTTGCCTGAGTAGCGAAGAAATTGAGCAGCGAACTGACAATCTGGCCCTGACCTTCCCGGATCTGGCCTTGCGCCGCACCAGTCTTCAGTGCGATATCCGCGCCAACGGTATTGCCCGCCCGGAGCTCACCGGTAGCGGTGGAGGCGGCGCTGAGAGTGGTCATACCAGCGGAGATGCTGGCCAGACCGGAGACGATACCAGCGGCCAGGGAGAACCAGGCTGCCTCGCGTATCTTACTGGCCTGCTCGTCGATTGCGGCGTACTGCGTCTCGCGCGCGACGTCCCGGGCTTCACGAGCCGAGGTGCGCTGGCTCTGAGCCACCTGGTGGAACAGGACCATAACGCTGTAGATATCGCCCAGCACGGCCTGACCGCCCTGAGAAACGAACGCTCCTAATTGCCTGTCGGCTTCTCCGGCCTGGCCGGGATTTGGCGCCCCGGCGGAAGTCAGTCTCGGAGGTCTGTCAGAACCGCCGGAACCGGTAACGCCCGCACCGAGAGGGTTATCCACGGTAAGATTGTCGCCGCCCAGCATGGAGCGCTTTAGAGGGACAAGCGGTATACCGTCGTCCGAACGAGTGATGGGGTTGCTGCCACCCACCGAGGTGATATCAGGCATGAGATATGTAAAGTAAAGATGGAAAGTGAGTTATGAGGAAATATCGTATCGCGGAGACTGGCGGTTCAGCGATACATGCTTAACGAGAAGCAAGTTGTCGAATTGCGGCAACCGCGATCGATTTTGGCGAAATGCAGTTCTTTTTGATTCGCTCCCGGAGATCGCATGGGAAATGACTGTCTCCGGTAGCGAAGTGTTGCCGTGTCGTTTGCCGTGCGATTCTGAATTCAGGCGGCGGAGCGCTGGTTGATGAAATCCTTGGTGCTGGCCTGATCGGAGAAGATCTGCATCATGGTGGCGACGCCTTCATCCATCTTCTTCAGGATGTCCTCAATGCGTTTCATTTCGTCTTCAATGACGGCCTGCAGTTTGGCAATCGTCTTGGAGAACTGGAGCGCGTCGGCCTGAGCATTGGCGGACTCAAACGAGTAGGCAGCCGTAGTAATTGTACTGGCGCCCTTGCCGACCTGCGCAAGCCCGCTGCCTATCGTTGCAGCAATTTTAATCATATCAGCGATCTTTTGTGCGACAGTGCCGGCGAGTGCTGATGAGGAAAGACCACCGCTGGCCATTGTTGCACCGATCATGAGTACCGCCGTGCCGACGCCGACAATGATACCGGCCCACATTTTAGCCTTTTCCTCGCTCATCGGTGGACTCATGGCGTTCGCCAGGGCATCTACTATTTTTCCCATCACACCCGTTTCCCCCAGTACCATTACCGTGGCGCCGAGAACAGCGCCGATCAGCAGAGGGAGGGCCGCGCCACCGCTGACGACCGTGGCGGCAAGTGCGGCAACAAGGGAGAGTGCTACCCCTATCCAGCCAAAGATCTTGCCGAACAGACCACCCTTGCTGGCGCTGGATGCGGCTTCAGCAGCTTCTTTCAGTTTGACGATGCGGTCTTCGTTGGCGGCTTTCTGCTTATCCATACGCACGCCGATATCCGTCTTGCTGTAGTTGAGCTGCGCGTCGAGAGCTTTCGACTGAAGCGCCATAAACATATAGACGAAGCTGTCCGCGTCGGAAGCCTGGACGTTTGGAGGGGGAATGGGGGGTGGGTCACCCGCGCCGCCCGATCCGCCCGTGCCGCCGGCACCTCCGGAGCTGCCCAGGCTGGTGCGCTTTGGTCCGCCCTGGCTTTGAAGGGTTTCGATGACAAGATTCAGGGCTTCTTGTGCTGCCGCTGTGTCGGTTGTCGGATTGTCCGGCGTTTGTGGAGTGTAAGTAACTCCAAGTGGTTTGATATCGGGCATGGTGCCTTTCTAAAAGTGGTTGTAGACGTAATAATGCTGAACAGGGGTCGGACGGACCGGCTATGGCCGGTATTAAGAGGCCGTCTCGGCTGTAGCAGGGGCGGCCTCACCCAGCTTCTTCTGCACCAGCTCCAGCAGCGCGGAGGAGCGCTCAAAAATCTTCTCGTGCTCGGGCTTTCCGCGGGAGAATTCAACAGCGGCGGTAAGGGAGCTCTCGGCTTCCGTAAGTTTGCCCAGGGCAATGTGGCAGTCGGCGGCGCGAGAGGCGGCGGTGGGGTCGCTGATATCCAGCAGCGCGGCGTAAGCGTAGGCTTCTACGGCGCGATCGTACTGCTTTAGCATCTGGCGGCTGCCGCCCAGGCCGAGCCAGTATTTACGCTCCAGGTGATCGAACAGACACAGGAACTGAAATATCTTTTCGGAGTCTTCAAACTTTCCGTTCGTGTAAAGCGAATAACCTACGGAATAGACCGCCTCCATGTTTTCATTCGTAAGGCCACGAACATCTTTAAGAGTAGCGCTGTTCTTAAGAAAGCCATCCAGAAGATCCGTAAGGGCTTTCACAGACTCTTCATTATCAGGAAGCGTGGAGGAAGCAGGAGTAGATGTTGACATTGAAGTAGAGCGATTGAGTGGTAAGTGTTGAGGAATCGAAAGTATGAAGCGATGCAGTACGGCAGCCAGTATCGCACTTTATATGTGAGGTAGACGATGCGAAAATGTGAGAATTGCAGGCCGAATCGCCGATTTTGGTGCAAAGGACTTGGAGCGATGATTTTGAGATGAGAGCAAGGTGCGATTAAGGGAGTGAATGAGAATCATGCATGACCGAAAGAGCAACGCTGCTATCGCCCAAAATCGAGCCCAGGATTTGTACCCATTAACGCCTGCGATTGGTCTTAGTCGGCAGCGACTCCCAAGTGTCCGAACGGAAAAGAGCCTTGCCTGGGCTGAAAGCATTTCGCCGCCCACTCTTGGAAGGAGATGGGCGGCGAAGTGAGCCTGTCGGGAAGCGGGTTTAGCGAAGATTACCCGTAATGGTGTTCTTGGACTGGGAATCTTTGGAGAGCCAGTTGGACAGACCTTCCGTAGTCTGGTTGAACTTGTTCATGACACTTTGCAACTGGGTCATTTCCAACTGACTGGTGGACGTCAGATTATCAATGAAGGACTTCATGTGATTCATGATGGAATCGAAGCCTCCTTTCGTGTATGAATCGGTCGGAACTCTGGAGCTTTCCGCCGCATTAATACTCGCGGTGAGATTGTCGATCTTTATCTTGTTCTCCGGCTTTGTCCGGTCTCTCAGCGGCAATTCATTCAGTTTTTGCAATGCGGCTTTGTCGGCGGCCAGACCTGCTTCGGTATAGGGCGACTTAACCTTGCCGCTCGAAGGATCGGGCGCAGGGATTTCGATCCCGTTGTCGATGCAGAACTGCTTAAGATCGGCAGGAAGCTGGGCCACGCCTTCAGGGCCGGCAGCATTTTGCAGATCCTTTAGTTTTGCATACATCTCGTTGGCCTTCGCCAGAGCGGCATTTTTGGTCTGAACGCCTGCAGCCTGAGAGCGGACCTGGCCGTCCAGCATGTTGGCTCTTTCCATATTCACCATCATCATGACGGTATCCAGGCTGGCTGTCCTGAAGTCTGCACTGATACCGGATGATGAGCCAACGCCAGAGGTAGAGTTCGTATTCATAAACGAAAATTGTCAGTAGTGGGGACCGATTGAGGAGGTGGTTGTGGGTCTGCTTAGCGTTGATTTCCGACGATGGTGTTCTTGGACTGAGAATCTTTGGAGAGCCAGTTCGAAAGACCTTCCGTGGTCTGATTAAACTTATTCATTACCGATTGCAACTGCGTCATTTCCAACTGGCTTGTGGACGTAAGATTATCTACAAACGTTTTGACATGGTTGATGGCGCTGTCCCAGGTTGCCTTCTTGTAAAGATCACCCGGAGCCCGGTTGGCTTCCAAATCCTGAATGGCCTTTTTCAGGTTTTGCTTTACGGAATAAGTTTCCGGAGCGTCTTTCATTGCCGCCAAATCTGCCTTGGCTTGCGTAAGCTGAGCTTCCGTGGCGGGCGGACGAAGCGCCCCTTTGGCCTGATCCGGAGGCGGAATTGTTATGCCATTCGCCTTACAGAAATCGATCACCTCCTGCGGCATTTGCGAGGTGCCATCCGGTCCTGCCTGACCCTGTAAGTCACGCATCTTGGCTAACATAACGTTAGCCTGAGAAAGGGTGGCATTCTTAGCCTGTACGCCTGCCGCCTGGGCACGGACCTGGCCATCCAGCATATTTGCGCGTTCCATGTTCACCATCATCATGATGGTGTCCAAACTTGGAGCTTGAGACCCTGTGGCACTAACACCGTTTGAAGAACCAGCGCCGGAAACAGAATTAGTATCCATATGAAGTCTTTGTAGGAAGGTGGTGCCAAAGATGACAATCACGCTCCAAGTGCAGTAAGTGGTAGGGTGTGCTTAGCGCTGATTTCCGACAATGGTGCCCTTGGACTGGGAATCTTTGGAAATCCAGTTGGAAAGACCTTCCGTTGTTTGATTGAACTTGTTCATCACCGATTGCAACTGCGTCATGTCTAACTGGCTGCTGGAGGTAAGATTATCGATGAAGGTCTTCATATGACCCATCTGTTGGTCCCACTGATCTTTAGACATATCAACTCTGGTAGTTGTTATTCCTGTATCGCCATCCAGAGTAACGATAGTTTTGCCCGATACTGTAATACCATTGTCCTTTAAAAACTGTTCCATCGCCGGAGACATTGTATTACTGCCTCCCGACTGCGCAGATTTCATCTCTCCATAGATCAGATTCGACTTGGTAAGAATCGTATTCTTGTCCTGGATCGCCTTTGCCTGTGCTCTCACCTGGCCGTCAAGCATGTTGGCTCGGTCCATATTGACCATCATCATGATTGTGTCCAGACCTACCTGATTGGCTGGTACGGGCGAAATGAAGGGAACGTCGGTGCGAATTTCGGGCATATGAGGAGGGGGGGCGGTTGAGGTGGCAGGCGGCTAGGACGAAGAGAACAATGGTACACGCGGCATGCTGACAAATTTGTTGTGCTGGACCTTGGTTGGTATAAACAGCGCCAACGCCTGCTGGTGAAGCGGAGCAGGCGTTGGCTTCGTGGATTGTTTTGGGAGAGTCAGGCTGAATTAGCGCTGATTGCCAACGATGGTATTCTTGGACTGAGAGTCCTTGGAAAGCCAGTTCGAGAGACCTTCCGTGGTCTGGTTGAATTTATTCATGACCGACTGGAGCTGAGTCATTTCCAACTGGCTGGTGGAAGTAAGGTTATCAATAAAGGTCTTCATGTAGCCCATATTGATATCCCATTCGGCCTTGTTATGAAGATCGTCGTTACCGGTGCGATCCGTCTTAATGCCGTTGTCCTTCATGAAGTCCACCATTTCCTTGGGCATGGTGCTGACTCCGTCTCCGGCCTGGCCCTGAAGATCTTTCATCTGGGCGTAGAAATTGTTGGCTTTAATCAACAGATCGTTCTTGGCTTTGATGCCGGCTGCCTGAGCGCGCACCTGACCGTCAAGCATGTTGGCGCGGTCGCTGTTCACCATCATCATGATGGAATCGAGGCTGAGATTGCGGAAGTCCGTTGCGTCCGGGGGGACCACGGTGTTTGAATTTCCAACGGGATCAGGCATGGTAGTATTTCCTTTGGGGGGTATGTTTCGACTTGAGGTAAAATAAGGAAATAGCCGGCTGGTCTCACAACTACTTCCAGACAAGGCGATTAGGTGTTCTTAATCAGCCGTTCTTAGAAATATTGCAGCCTCGCTATTTCACTGTAGGCAAAGTTATTGGAGAGTCAACGTTGCTTATGTGCTATCAACGTATCCGGAAGGCACGAATTGCATCGGGTGATTCGATTTGTGCGATTTTCACGGGACGTTTCCAGAAAAAGTCAGATCGGTCAGATGCGCATCATCGAGCGCCTTGGGCGTACGACTTTGCTTTTGGGTTTCATATGCTCGGCAATCTGGGCTCTGTCATATTCGATTTCACGGTCTATGGCCTCGAATTCTCTTTTGGCTGCTTCTACCTGGTCGGGAGAGAGGTCGGGAGATTTGAGGATGTTTTCGCGAATGACCGATCGATCGGTAAGCTGAAGTTCTTCAACAAAAATTTCATCCGCCACTTCTATGCATTTGTTGGCTTCCGCAAGGAGTGCCTCCATCTGGGCTAGTGTTTCCTGTATTTTCAGTTCTGTTTCGTCGGGAGTGCTCATACGAGTTTATTTTAGGCAAAAAAAAAGCCAGGCTTGAATTGGTTTTCAAGCTGGCCGAATGGGGCTTTCGCAAGTTAGCGGTGCGCGACACCGCGTTTGCGAGATAGTGGACTGTCTTTGGGATGGCAAAGCAGCCCCGCTACTGACCGATTGGGAGGAGGCGAGGATAGTAACAGGGGCGTCAGGGCTATGCTTCAGCACGTTGCCAGGTCCGGGTTTATTGGTTCTTGAAGAACGTCTGGGCACCCTGATTGGCGCGGTCTGCAATCTTGGCGGTGAGATCCTGCTGCAGGGTCAGTTGGGACATCTGGTACTGGATCCTGAACATGGCCGTCATGTCGCCGGGATTGTTGGAGGCGGCTTCGATGGACTGCTGCAGATTGGAGGCCGTTTCGTTGTAATTGGCCGTCATCTTTTGCAATCCGCCCAGAATAGCATCGCCGCTGGTGCTGATACTGGGCGTGGCGGAAGGGTCCGCACCAGGGGCCGTGGTCAGCATCGTGTCCGCCCCGACCTGCTGGGAGCCCTGCACGGAGCTGACTTCCATGGAGTGCTCGAACTGCGCTACATCCAGCCCGGAGGGATCCGGCATCGCCGTCGCGGGGGACGGAATGTTGGACTGGATAGCGGTTTCGGTGGCCTGCTTAGCCATGCCTGAAATAAAATCGGCGCTCATGGAATATACGGCTCCTGGTAAGGATGATGGGGAGGAAGACAGAAAGGGGGAGGGGAGGTGTCGTGAGGCTAGATGTTGCCGGAGAGGATGCTCTGCGCCAGTGCGGTTGCGGCGGGGTCGGTATCTTCCGAGATCACGGTTTCCAGAGCCATGCGGCTTTGGGCTCCGAGGCCCTGAAGGTGCAGGGTCAGTCCCAGGAAGGCGCGCGCCATGGCGCTGTTGGGGTTGATCACCAGTGCTTCGTCTTCAAGCACTCGGGTGGCGTCCACCAGGCTGCCGCTGTTCATCAGCGCGACGGCCTGGCCAATGACGGGAATTTCGCTCTCCGGGCGCAAGGCACGGAGGCCGGCGAACACGGCATTGGCCCGCTCGGTGAGGCCGGCGCCTACAGCGGTATAGGCAGCTTCCATCAGGAGCTGGACGGTTTCGGTATCGGCCTGGGTGGCGGCGTTGGCGGTGAGCGGCGACATGCGTGCGTTCGTGCTGTATCGGTTAGCGGAGGTTGGAGACGCTGTTTTTCAGGGCATCGCCCATGGACTTGATGACGTTGGACTGCAGCTGGGTCTGGATGGTCCAGTCCTGCATGAGCTTCTGCAACTGAATCAGATCCATCTGGCTGTTGGGATCCATGGTCTGCTGGAAGCTGCGGATGTTGCCTTCCAGGGTTTTATTTGCAGCGCCCATGGCGTCATACACGGCGCCCACGTTAAGTCCCGTGCCGCTCATGCCGCCGGCGGAAAAGCTGTTGGAGGCCATAGGTAGAAAGTAAAAGTAAGGTTAAACGAGTGGGTAAAGAGTTGAAACTATGGTGTAAGCGAGCGCGGAATGCGGAATTTGCAGTGCAAATGCGCATCCATCCACATAATCTGAACTTTTCCCAAAAAAATTAGAGCAGGCCTGGCAAAGACGTAGCAGGTGCGGTGGCGGAAGTTGAATTATTCTTCGCCCATACTATCTGTACAATAGCCTGCGCGTTTTCCGCGGCAAGCTTAATTCTGTTGAACGCTTCAAACTCGTCCGGAGCCAGCCCGCGGTTTAGCTCAACCTGAACGGAGTTCTGAAGCTGAACAAAGCGACCCAGCGCGTAATCCCGATAGGCGCCCTCGGGGTCTTCGCGAAGTTTCTGCTCCATGTCTACCATCGTTACGGGGTCGGTATTTGCTGCCATGTCATGTCACTCAGGTTAAGGCTAATGCGTTCGGTTTCTCTATTCAGGATAAGCTGATTCTCCCGAATGGCAACGAGGGTGTAGCCATTGGGCAAGAGAGCGCCGGGGAAATAGGTCTGTCCGTTCTTGAGTGTAACAAACGCCGGCGTGGAGCTGACGCCCTGAATCTCCAGGCTGAGCGGAGAGGCGGGAGCGGCTTCGGGCTTGCCCGTGGCAGCAGCCATCGCGGCAGGAGTCAAAAGCTGCACCTGATCCGTAAACTGAACCCAGCCGGTGGTCTTCTCGATGATGCTCTTTTTCGCCACTTGCCAGGCACCGGAGCGGTTGTCGGCCAGTGTCCCGACTGCGGTGAGCTGGCGGATGGTTCCTTCCACGCGGACAGAGTTGTCGATGCGGGCATCGGTCAGAATCTTTTTGATTTCGTCGATCAGCTCGGGCAGTGCGACGAGGCGTTCCTGCACCTGATTGAGCCCACGGATATCCCGCTTCAAAAACACGAGGGCGCGCTGCCAGCTTGCGCGGGAAACGATGGTGCCTTCCGCCTTGATAATGCCGGGACCTTCTACCGTAAGGCGCAGGGGAATGCTGAGCTGTCGCAGTATATCTGCCGACTGGGAAAGGATGTTCTCCTGGCTGTAGACCTCGAACTGCGCGCGGCCGAGGCTGGGCGCCAGGGCATTGTAGAGCGCGCTCCGCTCGGCATCGGTAGCGACGTAACCGGTGACACGCACCTGACCCTCAGCGGCTCGAGGAGCGGGAGTGAGCGAGTCTGGGCTCACAGGGGGAAGTCCGGAAGCGGGCGGGGAGACGGGTACGGGATCAATCGTCTGCACTTTAATAAGGCCGGCGAGCTGCAGGTCCTTGATTTTGGTTTCCAGCAAGGTCTTGAGCTCCGTGCCGGTCAGCGGGGCCATGCTTTGGGGGACTGGCTGAGTCCAGTAGAGCAGCAAAAGAATGGTGACGAGCAACAGCAGCGCCCCGGCGG
>JBGGNE010000013.1:0-5029 GCA_041287705.1 Methylacidiphilales bacterium
GAATAGTGCGGGTGTAAAACCTTAAACTGTATGCATAGGGAGATAAATGAAGCTGACCATATGGCAATGTGGCGATTAGCTGATGGCGATAGCCTTGCATTGAACGAAATAATGGAACGCTGGAAGGTTCCACTGACCTCCTATCTTTTCCGACAGCTTTCCAACCAGCACGATGCGGTCGATATAGCACAGGAGACTTTCGTGCGCGTGTACGAACAGCGCTTGCGCTACCGTCCCGAGGGCAAATTCTCAGTTTGGCTATTCGAGATTGCCTCTAATTTGTGCCGCAACAGAATTCGTTGGCGGATCCGCCATCCTACGATCTCACTAGAGCTGGAATCAAACTCGTCAGGAAATGACGAAATTGACCTGCAGCCCGCCGGTTCGGATGCACTCATAAAAAAGGAGCAAGCCCATGCAGTTCAGGCCGCCATTGCCGAACTTTCCGAAGACCTACGGACTGCCCTTGTCCTCTTCGAGTACGAGGAAATGTCTTACGATGAGATTGCTCAGGTAATGCATTGCACCCGTAAAGCGGTGGAGACGCGAATCTACCGAGCCAGGCGACAACTAGAAACTTGCTTACGGAAATGGCTTTGACAAGCAACCCTTGTGCCTGCTTCCAACGTGGGATCATGAGGCGGCAGCAAGTTGACTAAGTGCTCGCCCACCAGTTGTCGCCCGGAGAACTTATATCCACGAATTTCTCCGGGTCGATTCATTCCTATACAGCGGACAGTTCCTGTACGGGACTTTCGACCGAGGCGAGATAACGCTCGGCGTCAATCGCCGCCATGCAGCCCATTCCCGCTGCAGTGATGGCCTGACGATAGACGCTGTCGGCGCAGTCGCCCGCGACATACACGCCGGGGACACTGGTGCGGCTTCCGCCAAGAAGGCGAATATATCCTTCTTCATCCATTTCCACCTGATCTCGGAAAATAGCCGTATTGGGTGTGTGGCCGATCGCCACAAAAACACCCGCGCACGGCAGGATGCTGCATTCATCGGTAACCAGATTGCGGATGCGAACTCCCGTGACAGTTCCGCTAGTCTGATCGAGGACTTCCTCAACCACGGAATCCCATACTGGCTCAATCTTGGGATTGGCCAGCGCCCGTTCCGCCATGATCTTGGAGGCGCGAAGGGAATCGCGGCGGTGAACAAGATAAACCTTGCAGCCGAAGCGGGTCAGATAACCGGCCTCCTCACACGCGCTGTCGCCTCCGCCGACGACTACCAGCGGCTGGTTGCGATACCGGGGAAGCGCACCGTCGCAGGTGGCGCAGAAGGTGACGCCTTTGTTTTCGAGTTCGTGTTCGCCCGGAACGCCCAGGTGCCGGTGGCCCGCACCCACGGCAATGATAACCGACTCGGCCCGTACTTCTTCATCATCCACCCACACTTTGAAAGGGCGGCTTGAAAAATCGACCTTTTCGACTACGGAAGCAAACCGGACGCGAGTTCCGAAGCGCTCTGCCTGGCCCTGCATTTCGCTCATCAGGGCAAAGCCGTCAATGCCTTCACGAAAACCGGGGAAGTTTTCCACTGTTGTCGTGGTGGTCAGCAGACCGCCGGGTTGGCCACCCGTGATGAGCAAAGGACTGAGATTGGCCCGTGCCGTATAAATGGCTGCCGTCCAACCGGCGCAACCTGATCCGATAATGACAACCTTTTCTGCATTCATGACTTTGGGATGTGGACAAGACTTTGTCGAATGTTTCAATCCACTGGAGAAGTGAGCCTCATATTAAAACCGAATGAGGCTCTCTACTAAAAAGCCCGTCCTTTAAGCAGGAACAGCGGCTTTGATCTGGTCGATCCTGCCTGCCGCATAGGCTTCGAATGTGACGCGGATTTCGTCGCGCACGCGGCGGAATACGGCCATGATTTCCTCATCGGTGCCCGTCGCGTGGGCGGGATCATCGAAACCCCAGTGGTGGCGATTTACCTGCCCGGGGAAGAGAGGGCAGGCCTGATCGGCATTGCCACACACCGTGATGACGGTTTCGACATCGCTTTGCAGGAATTCCTGCAGGTGCTTGGAGCGGTGGCCGGAGATATCAATATCAAGCTCCTTCAAGGCCTCGATAGCTTTGGGATGCACGTAGCCTGCCGGTTTGGACCCGGCGCTCTGAACGTCCAGAAATTCGCCTGCTGAGGCGCGAAGAATGCCTTCCGCCATGTGACTGCGGCAGGAATTGCCGGTGCAGAGGATGAGAACGATTGGCTTTGTCATAGTGTTGCTGATGAGGGTGTGTTTTGTTCAGGCAGACGGTCGGAACCATTTTGATACCACTTGCGGCTTTGCATGCAGATCGCGCAGACGGAGAGCATGGCCGGCACTTCAACCAGCACGCCGACGACCGTGGCCAGCGCTGCGGGACTTGCCGGACCAAACAGCGTAATGGCCACCGCAACCGCCAGCTCAAAGAAGTTGCTGGCACCGATGAGAGCGCCCGGAGTCGCCACGTTGTGCGGAACGCCAAACCATTTCATGAGGCCGTATGTAAGACCTGCATTGAAATAGACCTGGATCAGGATCGGAACCGCAAGCAGGAATACGACCACCCAGTTGGTCAGGATGTTCTCGGCCTGAAAGGCGAAGATCAGGGTGAGCGTGGCCAGAAGCGAGATAATCGCCACGGGACGGAAGAGAGGAAGAAGCTTGTGCTCCAACCAGTCAGCGCCGGCCAGACGAACCACCAGGATGCGGCTAAGCCAGCCCGCCGCCAGGGGAATGACAATGAACACAATGACCGAAGTCAGCAGAACCTCCCACGGTACGTGTACGCCGCTGACTCCGACCAGAAATGCGACGATCGGCGCAAAGGCAAACACCATGATCAGGTCATTGATGGCGACCTGGGCCAGAGTGTAGGGGCCATCGCCGTCCGTCAGGTAGCTCCAGACGAAAACCATCGCGGTGCAGGGCGCCGCGGCGAGGATGATGAGACCCGCCACGTAATTCTTTGCCACATCGGCGGGAATCCAGCCGAGGCTTGTGGAAAAGAGTCCCTGAATGAAAAGCCAGCCAAGCACCGCCATGCTGAAAGGCTTGACCAGCCAGTTGACGAAAAGCGTCACCAGCAATCCTTTGGGCCGCACGAAAACGCCTTTGATACCGCCGAAATCAATTTTCAGCATCATCGGGTAGATCATCAGCCAGATGAGGATGGCAATCGGCACATTTACGTGGGAGTCCTTGCCGAACTCCAGAGCGCTTAGCTGGCGCGTCACGTCCGGTAGCAGCCTGCCGAACGCGATTCCCGCCACCATGCAGGCGGCGACCCAGAGCGAAAGATAGCGCTCGAAGAAATCGAGACGCTTAACTGTAGTAGGCGCAGACATTAGCAGCATCCCGATTTAGATGAGCAGCAGCTCGTCGCTTCGGCTTCTTCTTCCTCGGCATCGTCGCCACCGCAGCAGCCGCTTCCTTCCGCGCTTTCTTCGCCAGGTGCGAGCCCGCAACGATCCATAGCCAGACATGCGGTGTGTTTCGTCTCCAGCTCAAAAGCCAGCTTGCCGTCCTCAAAGACGCTGCTCTTCACGGGATATTGCGAAATAACGCCCTGCTCGAACTCCACTTCCATCGGTACATCCTCGCCGCCGAAGATCGGTGCCGCCTTGTCAAAGATGCGGGCGAGCACGCCGGGAGTCAGACGGTGGTCCGTATCGAGGTATTCCCAGACCTGGATCTGGCAAGTAACCGTGCGGTGCGGCTTGCCGCCGCAGTCGATGAACAGTTTCTCAACGCGACCAATCTCCGTGACGTGCGAGTGAACGGCAACGGATTCGCCGCCGGGGAGGACAAAGCGGAGTTCCGCGTCGGGGTGCGCATTGAGGAGAGAATTGAATTCTGAAAGCTTCATGTCGGTAGTTTTCCTGTGTGTCTTGGTTGATTCGAAAGCGTTACTTGGCGCTGATCACTTCCAGCTTTTCGTTGGGAAGAGCTGTGAACATCTTCAGACGCCGGTTAATCTGGTCGGCGACCCGCCAGAAGGCCCTTTCCTGCTGCTGCGGAGTTCCCTCAACAGCGACAGGGTCCGGTATGTCCCAGTGCGCAAGGATCGGTTTGCCAGGCCACTCCGGACACTGCTCCAACTCCTTGTCACAGAGTGTGATGATGAAATCGAACCGAGTATCGCGAAACTCATTCCAGGACTTGCTCCGGGCCTTGGACACATCGATCTCATAGATTTCGGCCAATACCTTTAGCGCCAAGGGATGCGGAGTATCTTTGGGGTGGGAACCGGCGCTGAAGCTTTGGAACTGAGTCGGAGCAATCTGCCGAATCAGGTGTTCGGCGATAATGCTGCGGGCAGAATTACCTCTGCAAAGAAACAGGATTTTGAAGGGTGTGTTCATGAGCAGTCACAGGTATTACTGGCGGCTTCATCCAGCCACGCCGCCTCGTTCTCGCGGGCAGCAGGAAGCTTTTCGAGGTCTGACCGAAAAACAGGATTCGTCTGAACGCAGTCCTGAAGGCATTTCAGATTTGTCTCCAGCTCGGTAGAAGGCTGCGCGGGCAGGCTGTAGATCATCCAGGCGCCGCGGCGCTTGCACTCAACGATGCCGCGCTTGCGCAAGTAAGCCAGATGCTGCGAAACCTTGGTCTGGGGAACCTCCAGAATATCCTGGAAATGGCACACGCAGAGCGGTCCCTTGGTCAGCAGATGGATGATGCGAAGTCGGGTTTCGTCGCAAAAGCACTGGTAAATCTGGATGAGTTGCACGTCCAGAATATATGCCTATAAACGAATATCTGTAAAGCAGCATATTCGAAATAATGCATATGAATCGGAAATCCGTTCGGATACCCGCTCTCACGCACCTTGTCCTTAAAAGACAAAATTAACGCGTCCATCAGCTGGTTTCCGCGTCCTTAGAAATAATGCACGATTTGTCCAAGATCGAACATGACCGACAAACCCCTATTCAGCGCTGAGCTACTGCTATGCTTGCTCTGTTCTATTCGCGTCAGAATGCACAATTTTCATTCTGCCGAAGATCGTAGTCTGTCATGAAT
>JBGGNE010000014.1:0-8944 GCA_041287705.1 Methylacidiphilales bacterium
GACCAGTTTCTGGTTAGCTTGCAATCACGGTGCGGACATCGCGGCAGGATAGGTGTTCTTGTCTGGCTAAGCACCAACCATGTTTCCGGCCTGGGTTCCGCGCTCTCCATGTCCAAAATTTTTCAGCTTGCCAGACCCACCGAGATTACGCCAGAAGAGCAGGAACGGGTAAGGGCTCTCGTACTTCCCGTTCAGCATGCTATCTTACATGATCCCGAACTGGAAATTAATGTAAGAGACCTCCGTTTCGGCGCACGTCGATTGAGCGATTGGCGCAAGTCAAACCCGGATCACCCTTCCAGAATGCGTCTTGAAAAAGAAAGGAAGTTGGAGGAGTGGAGAATACGAAACGAACTTAAGGCCCAGCAAGAAGCAGCGCTTCTCCAGCCGGAACAACCTGAACCTGGCACACCTTCCTGAAATCCTTTCCTCAGGAACCGTGGACGAAACAAAGGCTACATTTCTGCAACGACCTTGCTCATTGAATTGTATCATGGAAAATGAACGCTTTCTATTCACGTGGAAGAAGTCCTGATAGCCGCCGGCTGGACCGGTGGGCCGGCGGATACTCCCGAAGAGCAGGAGCGAGTGCGGACTCTCGTACTTCCGGTTCAGAATGCCATCTTGAACGACCCTGAGCTGGAAATTGATATACAAGATCTCCGATTCGGTGCCTGTCCCTTGAGCGACTGGCGTAAATCATAACTCCGCGAATGGTTTTACTTCCCGGTTGTTGATCAAAAGCTCCAGAATTCCCGGCAAGGGCCTGGCCTCAATGGATATCGGCTTTCCCTCGAATACTATGTACCAAACTCCGTTAACAGACTCATTTCCCTCTTGCTTCAGGCTCTCCGTCCTTGGTTCCATCCGGCACTGGCTGGTCGCAGGGCCCAAGGAAAGTGCCTACGCCGGGAAGCCCGGCCCAGAGCATGTGCTGAGGAAGGAGGCGCTGGACTATGCTACTCCCCTTCCGCCTGCCTCGGCGGCTTTAGGTGCGTCGGCGCCACACGGTTTATCCTGGCATTTACATGATCCAGCCAGAAACGAGTTCGTTGAGTTTTCGACCTTTTATCAGGATCCTACCGTGGTCGAATATTACGCCTTCACCGAGATTGAGGTGCCCGAGCGGAGTGAATGGAAGGCGCGCTTTTGGGTGGCTGGCGCAGCCGATCTTTGGGTGAACGGCAAGCATGTGGCGAGGCTGAACGTAACGCGTTATCGGAATCCGGATTTCCAATATGTCGAGATGCCATTCCAAAAGGGACTGAATCGCCTGTGCGTGCGTCTTCAATGTCTCGGGTTGCGCGACACGCGAATCCTCTTCGGCATTTTTTTGGACCGACCAGATGGTGTCTCCGTTTCTATTCCAGGGAAGGAGCGCGTTGTCGAAGCCTCTGAATGGATCGATACTGTTCACGCAAATGGCCATGCCGGGCTGGAGTCCGCAACAGCCGCGCCGTTTGAAGCGCAAGTCATTTCCGAAGTCGAAACGCTCTCATGGACGACGGGTGCAAAGAGCGTGGCGTTCTCCGGCCGCCGTCCGGTGTCGGCGGAGATAGAGGTCTGTGTTGATGGTGTGGTCCTGAAACGCAGCCTCGAAATACCCGGCAACCGTCCGCCGGCATTGCTGCTCCAGGGCGGGTGCCGAAACGCCATTCTCGATTCCGTCGCGCAAGCCGGTATAGGAAAAGCGTCGCTTCCCGCCTGGAACGCTGCGATCCTCCCTGTGCTCGCCCGGCGGCTGCTGGGGCGCAACGCGGACGAAGCGGACGCCGCCGCCTTTTCCCGTGCAATTGCCCTGGTTGACAAAAGATCGGACTGCGCCGACTTCGCTCTCGCCGGGCTGCTCCGCATGGAAATGCTGGGCCTGGGCAAGCCCGAAGAGTCCGCTGAGATCCGTCGCGCAGCGCTTGCATTTCGCTATTGGGAGGACGAGCCGGGCAACGACGCAATGTGTTTCTGGAGCGAGAACCACTCTCTGCTCTTTCATGGCTGCCAGCTCATCGCGGGGCGACTCTATCCCAGGGAGGTCTTTAGCAACTCCGGACGCACGGGAGGAGAGCAGGGGGCGCTGGCGTTGCCGCGCATTCGCAAGTGGCTTGATCATATTGAGGCGCGTGGCTTCGAGGAGTTCAACAGCAGCACCTACATGCCAATCACCATCGCCGCGATGCTCAACGTCGTGGATTTTTCCGGCGACGACGACCTTTCGGCGCGCATGAGAGCGCAGATCGACCGGATTTTCCGCGACCTCGCCCTTCACGCATTTGGCGGAGGAATTATCACGCCGCAGGGTCGGGTCTATCGCGACGTACTGTTTCCAGAGGAAGCGGGCACGCAGACGCTGCTGGCGTTTGCGACCGACGCGACGGAGATTGATCTGCCGAGCCCCGGACGGAAGCGGGAAGGCAGCGGTGACTGGGTGGTTTTCCTGGCCAGCTCTTCGCAATACCGCCCACCTCAGGATCTGGCCGCGAAAGTGCGCGAGCCAGTTTCGCTCATCAATCGCCACGCCGATTTTCAGATCGTGCTGGAGAAAACGCCGGCCTGGATTCTCACCTCGCTCGCGGTGCCTGCCGAGCCCCGCGAAGGCGAGCATCCCAGCGTGGATCTTCGCCCCGGTGGCGCCGGTTATCAACAGCATATTTGGCAGGCGACGCTCGGGCGGGACTGCCATGTATTCGTCAATCACCCTGGCTGCTTTATGGATGGAGTGAAGACATCGCGTCCCGGATATTGGTATGGCAACGGTTGCCTGCCGCGTTTGCGGCAGACAGGAAACTGGCTTCAGGCCATCTACGTGATTGCCGACGGCACCAAGACGAAGCCGGAAATAACGCCCGAAACCTGGCAGTGGCCTGCTACTTCCAGCGCACGCCCTTTTGATCTGCACCCGATTCCATTTACCCATGCTCACTGGCCGGCGGACTCATTTGACCGGGAGGAAAGCCGCGGGAACTGGGTATTCGGCCAGAAAGGGGCCGGTTTCATTGGCATGTGGTGCAGCGAGGCCCTTGTCACGCACAACGACGTGCTTACCGGTCGCGAACTGCGTGCCAACAGTTACGCCTCAGCCTGGCTGGTCATATGCGGTGATCTGGAAGGGGATGGCTCACTGGAAAAATTCCTGGCTGCCTGTCGTGAGCGGGAGCCGTTCTTCGACCGCGCTGCGCTCACTCTTTCGATTAAAGGCGAGGAGCCGATGCGCTGGTGGGAGCGATCCGAGCCAATGCCCATGTGAGATCAATTCGCATCGTTAGTTGGGGAGGAAAATCCGGGTTGCGTTTGGGCGCATGCATCGTTGCGATTTCAGTCATCCATTATTCTCATACACTCCCTCAACCGCGCCTTGTCCACACCTCAAAATCAATCCCGGTTTTTGTACCAGTTAACGCCTGCGATTGGTCTTACTCGTTTACCTTAGTACTAACATTGATCACTAACGAAGGGGCTTGCTTATTAATGAAATGACTATAAGAGTACTGAAAAGGATATCCTATAGATTTATCCTATCCTTATGCTATCCTTGTCCTTTCAGATCCTGAGGAGTGGAGACGCGGCAAATATCTTCGTGTAAACGGCACACAGCCCATTCCATTGCACCCTGCCCCCTGAAAAATATGGACTATAATAGGTTGCGATCGCAAAGACGGTAAGATGATGGCCAGGGAAAAAATGCTGTTGGAGGTTTGATCAGCAATTGCCGGCAGGCAGCCAGGAAAGGGTGGCCAGCAGGCCGTGATGAGGGTGGTAAATGTGAAGCGCCAGGTGGAGCGGGGCGTGGGGATCCGGGCGCTCGGTGCCGGCGTCCATGTCGTCCTCCTTTACGTGAAAGCGGCGGGCGATGGTGGCGAGGGCGCGATTGAAATCGGGTTGGCCCTCGTGGTCGTGTGGTATTTCCTGAATGGATGCGGCCGAGCCCAAAGAGGGAAAGCGGATGATAAGCGGGCCGGCTTCAGGCTGAGTCATTTGCTCGGGCAGCTGTTGCTGTTGCAGGGGCGAGAGGGGCATGGCTGTGGGATGGAAAAGAGTGGAGGTGGGGATGAGGATGGAAATACACATGACGCGGCGCGGCTTGCGGGCTGTGCAATGCGTTTTGGAAGACGTCGTGTGCAGGAAGATGACGGGCTTGTTGGAGGAGCAGGCATCGAAGCGATCTGGTCTGCTTCAGCGCTTTCCGCCGGTCAGCATGTGGCGACGTTCGGGAGTCCAGTATTCGGGGTCCTGCGTGGCCTGACGCAGGGTGGCTACTTCCTCCGCATCCAACAGCAGGCGGCTGGGGGAAGGGCGGCGAACCTTGCGCAGCACCCCGGCATCGATATAGGCGTAGATGGTATTGCGGTGCACCCCGAGATGCTGGGCCGCCTGGGCCGGGGTAAGCTCGTGCATCACCTTGCCGGGCTTCACGAGGACGGAGCCATCGCCCTGAGGAATGGTGATGGAAGCGCGGTACATCAGCGGCGCAGGCGTTGGGGTGCCGGAAGCGACCGGCGCCGTCTTTGCCGTACGGGCGGCTGTTGAGGCGCGGGACGTAGTTGACGCGGCGGAGGAAGCGCCGGACCTCTCAGCAGAAGCTTTTCCATTGCCGGCCATGGCTGCCGCAATTTCCGGTATCGTACGCTGCCTTGTCGGGTTGGCGCGCGATGGTTTAACCCTGGCGAGCTGGGCTTCGAGGCACTGGGGAAGATAAATATAAGGCTTCATAAGCAAGTAACGTGATAAAATGTTGCGAAGCTTGGAGAGCGAGTGGAATCGGATAAACGAGTGGCTGGTAAAGCCACAGGTAGTACGAGACAGAGCAGCCCCGGAGGAGCCAGGCATTTACGGAACGCGCCAGACGTGGTGCCTCGACGTTCTCTCTAAGTTTCTCCTGTCTGGTAGTGGATATTATGGCTATGATGCCATAAAGTCAACAGATTAACTTTAATTACGGCTGGATTTAGGACGGAACAGGCCCACGTTTTTGAACGGGGCTTTGGCCTGGCAGACTTTAAAGCTAATCTGACGGTACACCAATCGGCATACCAGCATTGCCATTGACTGTTGCAGATGGGGTGGGACAACGGCAGTCCCTTCATTTTATCAAACTACTGCCAACCAGTTGACCGAGGATTCCGGCGGGTAAAACGGAGAAGATCGGCCAAACTGGCCCCAGGCTATACACAGGCTGCTATAGGGACAGAGAGCGGAACGGCTTCGCTCATTAGAATAAGGGCCTGTCTGAAATTAAGTGTCACAACCTGGCTTGCCTTTTTGATCGGCGGCCGCGTTGCTCGTCAGTTACAGACCACTGCGGGTATGCTCCTTCCTCGCGCCTTGCCGCCAATCAAAATTCTGCGCCATATTGTGACACTTACTTCCAGACAGGCCCTAACGTGTCTACGGTGTGGGAGAGGGCGCCGGCGTTACGACAGAGGCGGGCGTCCCTGCGGCGGATTCAAAGTCTACTTTGGTCAGCACACCGTCGCTATTGCGGTCCAGGCGGGCGAAGACGGCTGGGGGACCGCGGAATTTGTCGCGGGAGATCTGACCGTCGCTCTGGATTCCTTCGCGGCGACAGACTTCGTCCCAGGTGATGCGGCCTCGCGGAGTTGTGGGATTGCGCTCGGTCTGGGCAGGACCAGGGGGCCGGATCGGAGTTTGGGATGTTGGCGACTGGGTCGTGGGTGAAACTGTTGCAGAAGAGGGAGGCGTTGCGCCGGCTGTCATGGCGGGGCCGCGGCGCTCTTCTGAGGCTTTGCTTCGCGTCAATGTGGTGCGCTCGGCAGGGGCTTTGGCGGGTGTTACCAGAGTCCTCTTAAAGAAGGCCTCCACCATTTCCTCAATTGTCGAGCCTCCGAAGCCTTTGCCGTGGCCGGCGCCGTCGATAATGTGCAGGTGTGCCTGACCTCCCGCGTCCTTTAGTGCGGCGAAGAGCAGTTCGCTCTGGTTTACCGGAACGACTGGATCATCGCTGCCGTGCACAATCAGATAGGGCGGCAGATCCTTGCCCGTTACTTTGTCGCCGCCCGTTGTGGCGATGTAGATGATGGGGTTCGCTTTGGCGGTCTTGTCTTTTGCCTGCTGGAGGGCGGTGCCGATCAGCTTGCTTTCCGGGGAGTCCGCCGAGTCATGATCCATACGTGCCGTGGAGTGCGCTTTGGCGCTCAGTTGCAGGAAATCGGTAGGTCCGTAGAAATCGCACACCGCCTGCACGGCGCTGCTGACCTGCAGGTTGGGGCCCACGTCGTACTGTTTCGCGTTGCCTGTGGTGCCCATCAGCGCCACCAGATGCCCGCCCGCGGAGCTGCCCCAGACGCCGAAGCGGTCCGGATCCAGGTGATATTTTGCCGCATTGGCTCGAAGCCAGCGCACGGCCGCCTTGCAGTCCTCAATCTGCGCCGGGAAGATCGCGTGACTGCTGAGCCGATAGTTGATGCTGGCCACCGCAAATCCCTGCGCCGTGAGCCGCTGCGCGGGGCAGCGATCCTTGCTTCCCGCAGCCCAGCCGCCGCCGTGCACCCAGATGATCAGCGGGTACTTTGCTGTGTCAGCCGTTGCTGAGGTGCTTCCCCCGGCGGGCAGGTAGAGATCCAGCTTCTGCCGTTCATGCCCGTTTTCGACGTAGGGCTGGTCGGATAAAACTTTTTGACGCTGTCCCGATGCCTGTCCGTCGGCCGCCATACTTTCCGATGCGCCGCAAAAGCACAAAGCCGTGAAGCCCATTGCCAGAACGAAGGCAAAAGCAGCCGTAGCACAAACAGAACGGTAAAAGATGTTCATAAAGCAATTCCACGGAAAGTCCGAACCTGGAGAAAGAAAGCACAGTGCTGAAACGTAGGATACGATTGGTGCATGCCGCTTCTTTAACTAAACAATGACGGCAGCAGCTTCATTCTCTAACCGTCAACTTCAAGGAAAGTCGCTCCTTTTTTTGCGTGGAATTCTAACTCTTATTACATAAATTGCCGTTGTGGCTCAATGAAGGATAAGACTATTGCGCACCTCCGCGTTTTCCTCACTGCCTGGGTGCGCAACCTGGCTGCGTAATTTTCTGCTCGCGTATCGCTGGATCGTGCTATTTTAAGGTGAAATTGACTTCCCCGGCGCAGCCGTCTGACGGGGAATGCTTCTCTCTATCACTTTTTCATGACTGAATCCAACTTTCCCGGTCCGGAGGAGCTGCATGCTCGCATCCAGGATTTCTTGCGGCGCGGCTTTTCGGGCGGCATGGGCGGCGGTGTCGGCGTTGTCCCCGGCGAAACCAGCGAGGCTGACAAAGAAGCTCAGGCGGAGGACGAGGAGAAAGCGAAGGATCAGTACGCCTTTCCCTACACGCCGCGCGAGATCAAGAAGTACCTGGATCGCTTTGTGGTCAAGCAGGATGAAGCCAAAAAGGTGCTGGCCGTCGCCGTGTGCGACCACTACAACCACGTGCGCCGTGTGGAGAAGCAGCATCACGAGCAGTACCTGAATGGGAAGATTGGCACTTCAATGCCCGCGGGCTCGCCCGGCAAGGCCGAGGAAGCCTCGTCTGTCGAGGAGAGCTACGTGAAGCAGAACATCATTCTGCTGGGCCCTACCGGCGTGGGCAAGACGTACCTGGTGCGCACCCTGGCCAACCTCATCGGCGTCCCCATGGTAAAGGCCGACGCCACCAAGTTTACCGAAACCGGCTACGTCGGCGGCGATGTGGAGGATCTGGTGCGCGATCTCGTGCAGCAGGCGGATGGGGACGTGGCTCTGGCCCAGAGCGGCATTATTTATATCGACGAAGCGGACAAGCTGGCCAGTGCTTCGGCTCTCGGCGGTCGCGACGTGAGTGGTCGCGGCGTGCAGACCAATCTGCTGAAGCTGATGGAAGAAACCGAAGTGCCTCTGCGCAGCCAGCACGATATCCAGAGCCAGCTGGCCGCCGCCTTCGAGTTTCAGCGGCGCGGCAAGCGGGTGAAGGAGACGATCAACACGCGCCACATCCTGTTCATTGTCAGCGGCGCCTTTGATAAACTGCCGGAAATCATTTCCCGCCGTCTGGCCAGATTCGAGGTGGGTTTTCATGCTTCGCTCAGCAACAGGCCCGATACTGAAGCTATTCTGCAGCAGGCTTCCACCAAGGACTTTATTGACTACGGCCTGGAGCCCGAGTTCATCGGCCGTCTGCCGGTTCGCGTAGCGTGCGCCCCGCTTGGCGTGGATGATCTTTTCCACGTGCTGAAGACCAGTGAGGGCTCACTGATGAAGCAGTACGAGGCGGCTTTCCGCGCCTATGGCATTGAAGCGATCTTTACCGATGACGGCCTGCAGCAGCTTGCCGAGCAGGCCTCTGTGGAGAAAACCGGCGCGCGCGGTCTGATGACGGTGTGCGAGAAAGCCATGCGTCACTTCAAGTACGAGCTGCCCGGCAGCGGCATCCGCCAGCTCATCATCAACCGCGACCTGGTGGAGAACCCCTCCAGGGAGCTGGACCGCATTCTCAACGACACCAACTACGAGCAGCACGTGGCCATGGGCGAGCTTGTCCGCGAATACGGGCGGCGCTTTAGGACCGAGCACGGCTTTAACCTGAAGCTGATGCCGGACGCCATCGATGCCCTGGTCCGCGGCGCGGAAGAAGCCAAACGCGAAGTCCTGGAGCACTGCGCCCTCATCTTCAAAGACTTCGAGTTCGGCCTGAAACTGATCAAGCAGAACTCCGGCCAGGAAGACTTCACGATCACACGCGACGTGGTGGAGAACGCCGACAAAAGGCTAAGCGACTGGGTCGTACAATCCTATCACCGCAACGGCGGCGTACCCCCGAACGTAAGCAGTATTCCGGCAACGTCCTAGGAGTCTGTCGGGTTTAGTTTGAGCTGACAGGAAATAAGAGTTAAAAGGGAGTTGCGATGACACGGTATAAAGTAGTGGATCGGGAAACAGCGTTACTGTTGCCGGTGGATATGCGGGATTGGGTAGAGGAGAGCGA
>JBGGNE010000015.1:0-24750 GCA_041287705.1 Methylacidiphilales bacterium
CCACATTCTGTTGCGCAAACTGGCGGACAAGCTGATCATTCACCGCAACCAGGCCTCCATGCAGCAGCGCATGGAGCAGCTCATCATTCGCCAGCTGACCAACGTGCGTCTGACGAAGGAAGTGGCGGGCGGCGGTCGCCCTCACGACAAGCTGAAAGCGGAGCACGCCGGCATGTATACACAGGCCAAGAACGAGCAGGTGGCCCTGAAGTCCGAAGTGGAGCTGGCGCAGGACGCGATCAAACAGATTGTGGACGGCATGGGCGAAGGAGAACGCCCCGGTTTTGCGGAAGCCCTGAAGACAGCCGAAACGCTCGGTGTTATCGCGACGGCAAACCGCGCGGCCATGGATCTTTCGGTAGGTAAATGGAAGGAATCGCTGGAGTCCGAAGGCATGCTGCTGGACGCGCTGCAGAAAATGCTGGCCAGCCTGCGCAGCAAGCAGACGCCCGCCGAACGCGTGGCCGCCGCTAAATCCAAGCTGGAGCAGCTGCAGCAGGAGCAAAAGCGCGTGGCCGAGATCCCCGCCAACAGCACCCCCGCGGCGCTGAAAGATCAGAAGGAAACCCAGCGCGAACTGGCCGATAAGGTGGCCGCCCTGCAAAAAGAAGTGGAAGCCGTGAACGCCACCGCTGCGGCCCAGCTTGAAAAAGCGCAACAGGCCATGGAGAAAGCCGACGCCAATCTGGAAAAATCCAAGGGCGCCAAGAGCGAGGAAGCCAGGCAGGCCGAGGCCGCTCAAAAGGATGCCACCGCCAAGATGGAAGCGGCCAAAGCGGAATTGGATAAGCAACTGGGTTCGCTGGCGAAGGCCGAAGCGGATGCCAGGAAGCAGCCCCTTACCGCCGATAAACATCTGGAGAATCTGCAGGATCTGAAGAAGAAAGTGGACGATGCCGCCGCGCAGCAGAAAGCGCACGCCTCCGCGCCAAACGCCTCCGCCCAGCAGAAGCTGGCCGAGCAGACCGCGCAGATGCAGCAGCAGGCGCTGCCCACCAACCAGCAGGCCGCCGAAAGCCTGGGCCAGGCCGCCACGGCATTGCAGCAGCCGGGCAAGGGGGAAGATGCGCAGAAGGCTCTGGATCAGGCCTCCAAGCAGATTGAAAAGCAGATCGACGCCGCCAAACAGGCGCAGCAGCTTCAGGCTCTGGCCGGCAAGATTTCCGAAGCGCAGAAGCAGGCTGCCGATGCCGGCAAAGCGATTCAGGAGACCCCGAAGGGCCCGATGGATTCCGCAATGAAGCACACGGATGAAGCCCAGAAGGCCGTTGAGCAGGCGAAAGCTCAGACCGCTCCTCCCGCCACGCCGCCTCCCGCCGGTGCTGCACCCAATCCCGCAGGTACTCCGCCCACGCCGCCCGAAGCGGGAAGTCCGAATGCCACCGCCGCAACTCCGCCGCCCGCACCCGGTGCAGCCCCAGGCAAGCCCGAGGCCGGTAAACCCGAAGCCGGCAAGCCCGCCGGTGGAGCGCCAAAGGGTGTGGACCAGGCCCTGGCCAAGGCGCAGGAAGCTCTCTCCAAGTCGAATCTCGAAGCCGCCCAGAAGAAGCAGAGCGGTGCCGCAAGCGCCAACAAGCAGGCCCAGGAAGCCCTGGCCAAAGCCGCCGAATCGGTGGGATCCGCACTGGCGGAAGCCATGGCGCAGGCCGGCGCACCCCAGGCGGCGCAGCCCGGACAACCTGGGCAGCCAGGTCAACCGGCACAGCCGGGTCAGCCAGGCCAGCCCGCCCCCGGCGAGATGGGTGAATCCAGCGAAATGACCGGCGAAATGGGCCAGTATGGCGAGGGCGGCATGACCAAGAGCGTCGGCGGTAAGATGGCATCCAACGGCGGCAAAGGCGGCGATGCGGAAGTGATCACCGGCCTCAAGCCCAAGGATCGCGAAGCGGCCACGCTTCTCCAGAAGGAAAAAGCGCCCGCCGAGTACTCCGGAATGGCTCGCCAGTACATGAAGAACCTTGCCCAGGGCGAAGCCAATGTCGCGGGGGATAAGTGATCCGCGCTGCTTCGTGTTGTGGCCGGCTGAGCATGGCAACGGCGGCGCTCATGGCGTCGCTTGCCCTGCTGGCTGTGCTTGATGCGCCCCGGGCTCATGCACAGGAGAAAGCCCGGCAGCCCGCCCCCGCTCCCGCAGCCGGCGGCACCAACTACTTCGGCAGCGAAGAAGAGAGCGAGTTCGCGCTTGTCGGCATCATTTACGATCTGAAGCAGACACAGAAGCGCGAACCCACGCGCATGGACGCCGGCCGCGGATACACCTCCGTGGTCGAGGAATTCATGGAAAAGGGCTGGGCCGAAAGCGTGCTCAACAAATACTTCCGCTGCGCGCGTCCTCTCTACACCACGCAGATCTACATCCCCTCCATGGGCGCCGGCGAAGCCCCCAAGGCGTTCGGCCTGGAGAAAGTCATTAAGCCCTCGCAGTGGATCGCCCACTACAAAGGCCAGGTCTCCCCGCCTGAGCCCGGCACGTACCGTTTCGTCGGCTACGCAGACGACATGCTGGCCGTCGCCGTCAACGAAAAGACGGTGCTTTTCGGTTCCCGCTTCGACGTCAAGATGTGGAAGTCCACCGAAAAGCCCGGCGCCCGCGCCGGCAACGGCTTCCTGACCTACGGCGACTGGATCACCATCAAAAAAGACGAGATCATTGATCTCGACGTCCTGGTAGGCGAACGCCCCGGCGGCACCTTCAACGCCTTCCTCCTCTACCAAAAACAAGGCGAAACCTACTCCCAGGACAGCCAGGGCTTCCCCATCCTCCCTCTCTTCCAGCTAGCCCCCTTCAACATGCAGCAAATCGACCAGAACAAGGGAGCCAAATTCGCGCCGTCGACGAAGTATTGGAAGGGGCATTAAAGAGGGGGAGTTGGTACAAAATATCCGATAGGTAGTGAAGTGGAAGTCTTGTGTATACATCTTTAATATCGTTGTGACTCATTACTTTACGAAATAAGTTGAGCAGTCATGAATGAATTTCAGAAAACAAGAGTGACAGGAAATTAAATTAGAGCATAGTTGCACCATCACAAGAGTTGTCATGATATTGTAACCGGATTCTTGACATACCTTGGATTGCCAGCATCTTTTAAGAATAGCAAAATTACACTATGCAGATAAAATGAGCACTAAAACAGCGGAACCCCCTCTAAAAAAAGCAACCAGACCAGTGCGTAAAGTGCCGGCTGCTCCTGTTCCGCCTCGTCCTTCCGCTCATGCAGAACCCGCGCGCGTCCCTACATTTATTCAGCGGATTTCGTATGCATTGAAACAGGCAATACGTTATTATGGTTTACAGCGTGTAGATGCAATCTTCGTGCATCATAAGCGTGTAAGCCAGTTAGAGAAGAAACAGAAATTGCGTGATAGCAAGGCACCCACAGGCAGCAAGGTTGCAGCTACGCTCGTGTTTCCGGCACCCGCTGCTACTGTTACAGGTGCCCCGGCAGCGGAAACTACAGTCACGCCTCAGGATCGGATTTTTCAGCGAGTAAATGCTCAGGCGAACGCGGGAACGGAGCATGACAAGATGCTTCAAACCATGACGAAGAAGGAATATCTCAAGCGTATGTTTGAGCTCCCCAATCTCTAGTAAGACGCCTGTCGTTCCTGTATGCAAAAAACGGGTGACCCGGTTCTGGACGCGCATAAAGGGGCCGAGCGCGTCTACCTGCTTTCGCATCCCCTCAAGCCGATCTCCATTCGAGATCAGTTGATCAGATCCTGTCTTCTGGTGGATCGGCTATGCACGCACCGATATATTCCTGTTCCGGACTCCACCGAAAAAGTCTGCGAGGTCCAGACTGAAGGAAGGCCTGTCCTTATTCTGGGAGTTGGCGTCGCAGGAATCAATGCGGCCCTGCGCCTTGTTATTGAGCACAATGTCTCCGTGCATTTGATTGATAAGGGCGACGGCAGACTTTTCAAGCTGCAGGCAAATGCCCCGTCGCGGTGGGTAGATCCCTGTCAATACGATTGGCCGGCCGCTCACTGGGATAAAGCGGCCTTTCCGATCACAAAAGCCTACTGCACTATGCCGCTGGAATGGGATGCCGACAAGGCAAGCCTGCTGGCAAAAAGGTGGAGAAAAATCCTGTTGAACAATGCAGGGCGTAACATGATTACCATTACCCCGTATTGCAAGGTGAACGGGGGAAAAGTCGTAGGTAGTGTTATAAAAGTAACGCTGGAGAGCACGAAATCAACTGATCAAAAATCGCGTGCTCCGCTTCTGCTTACCCAATGCCTGGAAGGAAAGGAAATTCGGGAATATCAGGCAGTCATTCTCGCCACCGGATTCGGGGTGGAGACCACTTCGCTTCGCAAGGATATAAACAATAAGGATTTATTAATCAGTCCAGGGAAAGGTTTTTGGCAGAAAGATCGGCTGGAAAAACCAATGTGCGGACTTAAGCCTCCCGCAGGGCGCAAAGAAGGCCCTGTAGTTTGCATCGCCGGCTCTGGTGATGGGGCTCTTCAGGATTTTATCCGCGTAGTGACCAAGAAAAAGTCAGCACGTGATGTTCTGGAATACGTCTTTGCCGGCATTCCCGAAGTTCTTCAAGAGGTGGAGAAGGAAATCCGCGAAGTAGAGGAATTTGCAATTCGTCACGGTGCCTGGAACTTCAGCCGGGAGCACGACGAATGCTTATTCATCCATACTCACGAGGGGCATCAGGCGGTAGTAGATAAAATATTACAGGGTCCTGAAGCGCAAAATATCCTGATAAAGCTGAATCAACTTCTGAATCAATCTGATTCTAGTGAGGTTCATCTGGTCTATCCTAAACAGTATTTTAGCTGCTTTTATGCTCTAAACAGATTTATTGTGCTACTTCTGGGAGCATGTATTTCCACAAGATCTCCAAAGAAGGCATACTTGCATGGTGAGCATGTCATTGGCGAATGCAAACCAATACAAAACAGCAAAGACTGGCCGGAATACCGCGTTGGCATTTACGATTTAGCCGGTGCATTGGCGGATGATCCGGCTCCTGTTCGAACTCTTGCTGCCAATGTAGTGGTCGTCCGTATCGGCATTCGTGCAGAACCTGCTGTGGGGAATCTCAGCTTTGAGGATCCCCAGCGACCCCGACATATCTTTCCGCACTATATCCTTCATCGGCGTTCAGCGGCATCAGCAGCGCCATCCGGGCTGTAGGATCCTGCGCTTTCGGTGCTTCGGAGTTTTCATTACCAGGACACAAAGACATCGAGAGGGCCTCTTTCTCTTTGTGTTTCCCCGGAAGTATATGCTTTCTAAACCCTGATTAAGATGAAATTCCAGCCATCTCTTATGCTAGCACTTTTTCTTGTATTAAGTCTTGTTGCTTGTGCAAGTATACGTGCTGGAGATGAGTCCGTATCGGGCAGGATAGAGGTGAATGGTTATTTACTGGCTGAAGGTATTAAGAGTGTTCAGGTATATTGGTCTGTTCTGATTAGGAAAAAGGACAGCAATCGATCAGATGTGCCAGATCTAAAGAAGATGGTGTTAGCAATAGATGCCACAAAACTGATGAAGGAAAAAGTCCGTAATTCGAATTGAAACGGAATAGTTACTTCAAAGAGATGTCAAAGAGAGAAAATATTTGAAGTCACTGAAGTCACTCCTGCTAAAAAGAGTGTATAAAAATGATGCAACATTCATTGTATCGACAATACCTGCTGCTTCAGGTTTGTTTCATGATGAAGCAGTTATTTATGTATTTGTAAGTTCTCAAGGCGTGATCAGGCCTGTTTTGCAAGCAGCATAGAAGGAGAGGGGAGTACGAGGAATCAGATGGCTTATCGTGCCGCACTGCCCTCCAGAGAGCGAAAAGTTGGCGTTGATTCTGAAAAAGTTTTACTCTGCTGCGTTTATACCTGCACTATATACCTCAATTTATGATTTTCGCATTCTTCTCTGCATCTTCTTCTGGCAGGGCCTGTGGTCGCGTGACGGTGGCGATTGCGGGGGCTGCGTTGCTGGCTTTTGCGCCGGTCGGCGCGTCGTTCGCGGCGGGGCCGACGCCAGAGAATCCAGATGATTTTGCCACGCTGAGCAGCAATAAGGGGAAGCCCTCGATGAAGCTGCAGCTGAATACCCAGGACAAGGATAAAGATAAGGACAAGGGCAAATCGGGCTCCGGCAACAACAGTGCGAATAAGGACAAAAGCAAGGCGCCTGCTTCCTCTTCCTCCGCGAACTCGTCTTCCTCCACCTACAGGGACAGCAACGGGCAGATCCGCGAAACGGCCAGCACGTCGCCCGCGGGTACGACGACTTACCGGCGGTCGGACGGGCGCATTAAGGGAAGCTCCAGCACTACGGATACCGGTCGCACGACGTACCGTAATTCCAACGGCGAAATCACCGGATCCAAGAGCACCTACAAGGATACCGGCTCGTCCACCTATCGCAAAGCAAATGGCGAGATCACCGGTACTTCCTCCACAAACGCTGCCGGCGATACCGTGACGTTTCGCAACAGCAACGGGGAGATCACCGGTACGGCATACACCTCGCCATCGGGCCGGGTGACCTATCGTAACGCCAATGGCGAGATCACGGGCTCGCGGTAATAGCTGCTGACTGCCTTTGTATCTATATGTCGCGCGCTGGAAGCTTTTTCTCCGAGAACGGCATTAGCCGTTTCCTATCTTAGTCTTGTATATTAACCGGGGTTCCGCGAGCCTACTGAAACGAGGGAAGGAGGATGGTGATGCTAACGATCAATTCTCTTATCATTTTCGATTTTGATGGAGATCTTCAGTTATATGATGGACTATTAACTTTAGCATCAAACATTGAGCCGGATGACTTGTACGAAGACGGAGTCAGAAACCGCGTAGCATTCGATAGCAATGGATATAGATTCATTGTTTCATTGTCAACGAATCCTGGTTTTGATTATATTCATTTATTTGACTTTAAATATCCTGCCAAGGTGTTTCAATTGCCCGCAGAATCTCGAAATGCTGAAGAACTTAATCAGTTATTAAAAGAGTTTCATGAGCGACTTAGAATCAATTTTCCGAAAGAAGCATTTCCTGATTTTCAAAATGCTTCAACCGAGGAAATCTTGAAGTACTATATTGCTGAAAATATGGTCACGACGCTGACTAAACGAGGTCGTTGCCCAAAACGGAATACATGGTTTTAAAGAACTTATCGAAGATAAAAGCGTTAATGTCAGTAACTCGCTAAAGTTTTTATAACATTGCCAAACTTTAGATGAGAGTTTCCTGAGCGGTTTCCACTGGGCGACGACTTCCATGAAGGAGGAGATCGAACGGGCTTACCGCAGTTCCAGAAGCTGTCTTACGGCCTCCTCGTATTTCAGGCGTCACCACTATTTTGGGGCAATCCGCGCAAGGGTTCAAGAGACTCGAAAGGGCCGCTGATGATCAGACTGCAATTTATGCCGGTATGTGCACAAAAAAACGCCGGTTCGCGTGAGCAAACCGGCGTTTGAAAAATGTTGTGGGGAGAATGCCCGAAGAGTCGGGGGATATCAGCTTGTGCTGATATTAGTTACGGCCACCACGACCGCCACGTCCACCACCGCCGCCGCCGCCGCCATTGCCACCACCGTTACCGCCGCGGAAATCGCGGGCCGGGAAGGAGCGCTTTTCACGAGGTTCGAGGGGACGGGCTTCGTTGACAGTGAGGGGGCGACCTTCGTAGGAGGCTCCGTGGAAACGGCTGATAGCTGCTTGTGCTTCGTCTTCGGTGCCCATTTCGACAAAACCGAAACCGCGGGGGCGACCGGTAACTTTGTCGTGAATGAGTTGAACGCGCGCAACATTGCCGACTTGGGCAAAAAGATCCGTAAGTTCTTCTTCGGAAGTGTTGTAAGGCAGGTTGCCGACGTAGAGTTTAACGCTCATGACTTGATCTGACATGTGATGGTGAGTTTGGGATACCGGCTGGCTGAAGTTTCGGACTCTCGGACGGGGACCAAGTGGAGACAATCGCGTCTCCCCTGAGCCAAACTCCGCTGGCACCGAACTTTCAACTGCTCCGACGCGTGCAACCATGCAGGAAAGAACCTGAGATAGCAAATAAAATATTACATTGATTTTACCCAGCTTGCATAGCCAATATATAAGTGACTAACCATGAGGAGATTAGGCGAGTTAATCTTTTAAGTAATTTATTTGACGAAACGGGATCACCCTCTTTGCATTCGTTATCCAAATCTCCCTCTTTAGAATGTCAAAATAGTCACGCTTGATAAGACATCTGTGTAACCCCCGAAAAGCTAGTTTTCCCATAGCGCAAACAGGCGGAAATGGTTTACATTAGCAACATGACGCTGGATGCCATATCAACTTTTCTCCAGACCATGGCCAAGAGGTTCGTCATTGTGGAGAGCTCCGCTTCACCGGCCGAACCGGGCCAGATTGCGGAGGTGGAATCATTGCTGGGCGTGCGCTTTCAACCGCACTATCGCGATTTTCTGACGACATTCGGCGGCCTGCAGGTGGAGGCCCGTGACGCCTGCTGGCCACCGCCAGATGTGGAACTTGCCCTGCCGCGCTGGGCGAAGATCCGTGGGCTGCGCGTGTACGGTCTGGGCGATCAACTGCCTCTGGAGCTGCACATTGTGCCGGCCACGCAGGAGCATTTTCGCCTGGTGCCTGGCCCGACAAACGGCGATGGCGAGGAAACCACGCCCGTCGGCACGCAGCGCGGCATCGCCCCGTTTCTGCAGATGATCGGGCAGAAAGATCTCTACTGCTTTAACGAGGAAGGGGAGATCGGCGTGTGGTGTTACGAAACCCATTCCCTGGAGACGATCGACGAGGACTTTACGGAGCTTCTGGCCCGGGAACTGCGCGCGCTTCGCGAAAACTCGCTGAAGATCGCCAGCATCATTACGGAAGAAGAAAATTCACCCAGCCACGAGCGAAAAGCCCTGCCCGTTCAACCCGCGGAAACGCAGCCGCCGCAGTAATAGTTTACGAAGCGTATTGCTGATTCCTTCAGTTCCACCCTGCATGGGTACAGGCCGCCGGAACCCTGGGATGCATGCATGGCAACATGCATCCTGATGAGACGCGGTAACTGTCGTGTCAGGGTTTCGTCAGAACTTCACCCATGGGCTAAATTGCTCAGCACCTCCGGTGCTGGTGAGCTTTTCGCGCTTCCTGTGTACGTTAAGTTGCCAGGTTCTCCTCTGGTCAGAAATTATTCATCTGAATATGAACACTTGACGTTGCGGCAGGTGTGCAGTTTATGCACTATATTGGGCCATGACTATCTCAGGCCGTTGCCCGCTTGATCAGGGAGCACGCACGCCGCTGCATCAGCTTTTCCCGCTGCCTTCGCTGCCGCTGGTGTGCGCAGTTCTGGCGGCGATGCTGCTGTTGCATGCCGGCGTAGCCACGGCGCACGCCCAGGGGCGTAGTCGCAGCATCCCCGTGCCGGAAAACGATACGCCGGTGGCGCCTGCCACGCGGCAGCCGTACGTTCCGCCGCCGCCCCCACGCAGCACTCCCGCGCCTGCATCCGAGCCCGCCGCGCCGGATCCCCTGCAGCCGGATGAAGACCCGATTACCGAGCGCTACTACCAGGCCCTGGAGCAGCACAAGAAAGGGAATTTTGCCGAAGCGATGGCTCTGGCCGAAAGCGTCTACAAGGCGCGCCCCGCCACCAAGGTCTCCATTCTGATGGCTCGCGTGGCCATGGAGCAGAGCGACTACATTAACGCGCGTCTTCGCGTCTCGCAGATTCTGGCGGCGGAGCCCACCAATAAATCCGCACTGGTGCTTTCGGGCGATATTTATCTGCGCCAAAAGGAATTTATCAAGGCGCGCGCCAGCTACGATCTGGCGATCAAGAACGACAAGCGCGAGCGCAAGGACGAAGCGGATCCCGACATCATCCTGAAGCTGATTTACACGGCGCTGGGTCAAAAGGATATCGCCACGGCTTCGCAGCTTCACCGCTATCTGGATCAGCAGGATCAGTTCAAGCCCAACTATTACTTCGGCAAGGCGGCGATCGCCTACGCGCTGGGCAAACCGGCCGCCGCCGATGCCGCGCTGGAATCAGGCCGCAGCGTGTACGATCTGACGGTATTCAGCGATTACCTGGCCGACTACATGCGCTTTTACCCGACGACGATCCCCATCCGTCAGAAGAAGGGCCCTACCGCCTCAGGCGCTGAAGATTCCGGCTCGGGCCTGGGCCAGCCGCGCGGCACTGCGGCGACCGAGATCGGCTCCGCAGGCAACGCGCCCGCACCGGTCAGCCCCACCATTCCGACACCGCGCCGTCCGACTTCACCCACGGCTCCGTAGCGAAAGACTGGACCCTGGGGTGCCAACGCTCCCTGAACTCTCCCGGGAGCTTACCTACACCAGTCCGACGGCGTACAGAGCCGCATTCAGCGTGGGCTCGGCCAGCTCTCTGGCGCGGCTGGCGCCGGTTTGCAGGATGTCGTCGACGTCGTCGGGGCGGCTGGCGAAGTAGGCGTAGCGCTCGCGCATAGGGGCGAAGTATTCCTGCACGCGGGCGGCCAGACGCTTTTTGAACTCGCCGTAACCGATTCCGCCGCGCTGCATATCCGCCAGATACTCCGCATGCTGCTCGGGCGTGGAAACCAGCTTATGCAGATCCACCAGCGTGGAGCCCTCGGTCGGCTTTGGCGCTTCAACCGGCGTGGAATCGGTCGGGATGCTCATGATGCGCTTGGCCAGAACCTTTTCGTCGCCAAAGAGATCCAGCGTATTGTTGTACGATTTGGACATCTTGCGGCCATCCAGGCCGGTGATCGTTGCGACATCTTCCTGAATGCGGGGCTCGGGCAGTTTCAGCACGGCTTCGCCGCAGGCGTCATTGAACTTCGCGGCCATATCGCGCGCCACTTCCAGGTGCTGCTTCTGGTCTTTACCCACGGGCACCACGTCGGCGCCGTAGAGCAGAATATCGGCGGCCATCAGCGCGGGGTAGGCAAAGAGGCCGTGATTAGGCGTGAAGCCCTGGCCCACTTTATCCTTATAGCTTACGCAGCGCTCCAGCAAACCCATGGGCGTGACGCACGAGAGCAGCCAGGCCAGCTCGTGCACTTCCGGCACGGCGCTCTGACGGAAAAATGTCGCTTTCTCGGGATCCAGGCCGCAGGCCAGCCAGCCCAGCGCTACTTCGCGCACGTAGCTGCGCAGTTCCTCGGCCTTGTGCACGGTGGTCAGGGCATGGTAATCGGCGATGAAATAGACGGTCTCGCCCTCGTCCTGCAGGTTGATCGCCGCCCGCATGGCGCCGAAATAATTGCCTATATGGAGATGTCCGGAAGGTTGGACGCCCGTGAGAAAACGCATAACAGCTACTTTGCAACAAGGTGGCGCATTTTGTCCAGTCAGGATAAAAGGCGGTGCGCCCACGTTGCATGGAAGCTTTTGTGGTTAAACAGGTAACTTTTAATCACACAGACGGCTTGAGAGCCCTTGAATCGTGCCTGCAAGTTTCTCCGCTTTAGATACTTGGAGTTGCACCACATTGATGGCTTCTACCCGCTCCTGCGTACTAGGAAAAAATTGATCACAGCAATTTTGTTGCCAAAATATTTTGAGTTCAACTTCTACACAAACAGCTCCGCAATCGAATCGGCCACCAGACGCCCGCGAGGCGTGAGTTTCAGACGCCCATCTTCGCGCACTGCAAGCCCTTCCCGCACAATGTGATCCTCCGGGGGCGGCACTCCCGTCGCAGCGCTTTGGGACGCGGAACCGCCCTCCGATTCGGCGCCAAAAGAAGCCAGCCGCACAAGATCCTCCAGGGCAACGCCTTCGCGCATGCGCAGGCCGAACATGATGCGCTCGCGCTGGCGTATTTCGTCGGAAATTTCTTCTTCTTCCACCCGCGGCGCTTGAGCCAGGGCGGAGTTTTCCGCATCCGGCTGATCGGGACTGGCATTCAGGCCATCTCCATTATTCTGGCCCTCTCCATTCCCTTCAGCATCCCCCGCCAGCAGCGCGGTTACATACGCTTCCGTATCCGGCGCGTTGCGCCAGCGGCGGCCGCCCAGCGTGGAGACGGCGCTCGGCCCCAGCCCCAGGTAATCGCGGCCAAGCCAGTACGCACGGTTATGGCGGCTCTCGTAGCCGGGCCGGGCAAAGTTGCTGATCTCGTACGCGTGCAATCCGTGCGATGCCAGGTAGTCCACGGTCAGGCTGAACATCTCGGCTTCGCGTTCGTCGTTGCGGGTCCACTCGCCGCGCTTCAGTTTTTCCAGAAAGGGCGTGTCCTCTTCGTAAGTAAGAGCGTAGGCCGAGAGGTGATCCGGTCCGCAGGCCACCGCCGCCGCCAGTGTGTCCTGCCACACCGATATAGGCTGCGAGGGAAGCGCAAACATCAGGTCAATGCTGATATTGGCGAATCCTTCCGCGCGGAGCTGCTGCACGGATTCCACAATATCGCGCGGCTGATGCTGGCGTCCCAGCAGCTTCAACCACGCGGGATCGAACGACTGCGCGCCCAGGCTGATGCGGTTAACGCCGCCCTGCCGCCACGCGGCTGCTTTGGCCGGCGTCACGGTCGCGGGGTTAACTTCCAGCGTCACCTCGGGCTCATTGCCGCCGCTGCTGCCGGCCAGTCCGCCGCGCAGTTCTCCCGCAAGACGCAGGAAATCCTCCGGCGCCAGGATGGATGGAGTGCCGCCGCCGAAGTATATGGTGTCAAAGCTGCACGTGTGCCGCGCACGTGTCAGGCGCCATTCCTGCAGCATGGCGTCCACAAAGCGCGTCTGCGCGGCTCGTCCCCCGCGATGCACGTGAAAAGCGCAGTACGGGCAAACTTTTGCGCAAAACGGCACATGCACGTAAAGATGGCGCACCATAAAAGGGAGAAAGAGAAATCAGCCTGGCATCAGCAACCCGGCAGCACGCCGGTGTAAAGCCACACTACCCACGACGATACACGATACACGCAGCGCCCGGCAAACGCCACGTGCAAATTACGCCCGCACGCCCGTCTGCATGAAGAACGAAGAAACGATATGCCGCTAACATTTCAACGCTTAAACAAAAACCCGACGCCTGAGTATCACAGATTATTTTCCGGCGACTCCTAAGCGCAAAATCCCCATTCCTTCCACCTCTTCTTGGTCCCCCCTTGGTACCCTCTTCGTACCTTTGTGGCAATATTCCCCGTCTTTCCTGTTCTGGATCATTTGCGCCGGGAATGGGGGATTTTCACCACAAAGGTGCTAAGAGGGTACAAATGGGGGACCAAGAAGAGGCGGAGCATGGGATTGCTATTTCCGATATTCTTGCTCCTTAGCTCCACCACTTTGAATTGCACCCATTTACGAAACATCCATATAAATCAGCGCTGTACGGCTCCGTTCATTACGATTACATTCCTACGCCGAACTGCTGCTCATCTCCCCTGACGCCTGCCTGCCCTGCACTCCTCTTCCTTACCCCTTTACGTATAACAGGACGCAACGTCACGTTGCCATGAATCTGCCGCCCGAACTGCTCGCCCTTATCCAGGACCTCGCCCGCAATGTTGTGCGCGAATCCGACGCGGCATCATCTTCGCTACCACCGTCCTCGACTGTAAACGATATCATCGCTCGAGAGCCCGTCGCCCCCCTTCTTCCAGGCCCAAACACCGGCACGAGCGCAGCCACCCGCGCCGATGCCGACGCCGCCCAGGCCGACCGCGCGCAGCTTCTGGAAAACGCACTGATCAGACTACTCGGCAAAGGCTACCGCATCGTCTCCCCTAACGATTCCTCCACGCCATCCGCGCCTGGAAATGCGGACAATGCCGGCGTCGTCGCATCCTCAGCCCTGGTCCCAACCCCACCTCCGGCTCCCGTTGCGATACCCGATCCCCTTTCCCCCGCCGAGCACGATCTGATTGACCGGCTGAAGCGCAAGAAGCTGACTCTGGGCGAAATACGCGACATGTGGGATCAGCGCCAGACCTCCGGATGGCGCGACATGGCCGCCACCTACGTGCTGCTGGGCGAGCGCCTTCTGGGCGCCGGCGAGCCCTTCTTCGCGCATGACGTCGTGGCGGAAGGCCGCAAGTTTGCCGCCGAATCCGCCACCGATCAGCAGCGCAAACGGCTGCGACAGCTTCAGGCGCTGGCGCTGGCCCGAAGCGGCGCCCCGCGGGCGGGCCGCACCCTGCTGGCCGAACTTCTGAAGGAAGGGCACGAAGACGTCGAAACGCTCTCCATGCTGGCGCGCACTTATAAGGATATGGCGCGCTCCAGCAAGAACGCCGAAGAGCGGCAATCCGCGCTGGACGAAGCCCAGCGCTACTACCAGCGCGCCTTCGATTCCTCCAACGAATACTACCCGGCGATCAACGCCGCCACCTGTGCCGTGCTTCTGGGTCGCCGCGAAGAAGCCGGCAAGCTGGCCGCGCGCGTGCTGGAGCTGTGCGACGCCGAACTGCAGCGCAACGGCAACAGCTACTGGCTGGCCGCCACGCGCGCCGAAGCCACGCTTATCTGCGGCAGCTTCGCCCAGGCCGCCCAGCTCTACCGCGAAGCCGTCAACCTGGCGCGCATGGACTGGGGCTCGCTCGGCTCCTCCCGCAAGCAGGCGGAGATTCTGCTGGAACACCTGGGCCACGACGTCCGGCTGCTGAACGACTGCTTTCCGCCGTGCCGCATCGCCGCGTTCTCCGGTGCGCAAATGTGCGTGGACCTCAAAGTCCCCTTCTACAAACCCGGCGCGCAGGAGGAAAAAGACTTCCACGATCGCCTGTGCGACTACTTCAAACGAACCCAGGTACGCGTCGGCTTCTCCGCCGGCACGGACTGGCGCGACATCGTCTTTCTGGAAACCATCCTGGAAAACGAAGGCGAAGTTCACATCGTCTACCCGGGGCCCGAACCGCGCCACGGCCTGCCGCCCGCGCAGGTCTGGAGCCACACCATCCCCTGCGACACCGAGTTCAAGCAATGGGAAATGCGCTGGGAGCGCCTGCTGCACAAGGCCACCCGTATCAGCTACGCCCATCAACTGGCCGAGCCCGCGGTGCACGGCACCAGAAGCTATCCTTATCTCATCCTGCTCGGGCTCGCCCGGCTGAAGTGCGCCGTGCTCAGCGCGGAATTCATCCAGCCCACACCCGATGATCTGGGTCTGCTGCCCGGCACCGCCCATCCCCTGCCTGTCGTTACCGAGGCATCCGTCGCCAACGCGCTTGCCTGCACACCGCCCGCGCCCGCCAACACATCGTTTCGGGATCCCGCTATAGAAGGCGAGCCGGCCTCGGCTCCATCGCCTTCACTACAGGCACAGTCACCCTCGCTGCACGAGGTCTCTGATCCCCCCGTCCCCATCAAGCGCATTGACACCAAAGCCATCCATCATCCCCACGGAAGCATCGCCAGTTCCGATGACGCGCACTCGCTCAAGGCGCTGCTTTTCGCCGATATAGTAGGGTACAGTAAGCTTTCGGATCACGATGTCGCCCTGTTCATGAAGCATTATGTGGGCGGCGTAGCCCGCATGCTGGAGGAATCCGGGCGAGACCCTGAAGTCAAGAATACCTGGGGCGATGCATTCTACTTCGCCTTCTCCTCCGTAAAAGAAGCGGGAATCCTGGCCCTTGATCTTGCTGACTTCATGAAGCAGATTGATGCCGTCGAGCTTGGCCTCTCCGTTAAGTTACGCATTCGCATAGGTTTACATGCAGGCCCGGTCTATCGCCTCGTCGATCCGATTACCGGCCGGCTCAACTACGTCGGTTCGCATGTCAGCCGCGCCGCCCGTATTGAACCCATCGCCGCCGAAGGTCAGGTCTACGCCAGCGAGTCCTTTGCCGCGCTGGCCTTCGCGGATGGCGACGCGACGGATTTCACCTGCGAATACGTGGGAGAAATCGTTCTGCCCAAGAACTTTGGCAAGCAGCGTATCTATCTGCTTTCCCGAGTGGAATAATGTGGACGGCCACCCCGGCAACCGGTTAGACATAAGGATGTCGTCATTGCCAGCAGCGTAACGTTGGGACCTTCTCTTGAATGAGCAGGCCGGCCGGCGCGTGGCAATGCTGAAATTAGCTGGCAACCCGGCAAATATTTCCCTAGAAGATGCCTTCCTGTTTAAACATTGGCGCGATTTTCGCTTCCCTTTCAGGAAGAGACAACTTTTGCATCACAAGCGACACTTAAGTGCTTTCGCCAAAAACTTTTTTGTGAACCAAGGAAACTCCGGAATAAACTGGGCAACTTAAGTCATCGATTTTGAGATGAGAGCAAGGCGGAATGGAGGGAGTGCCTTAAACTAAGGCGCTGACCGGAATTCCAACGCTGCTCTCGCTCAAAAGCGGCGGCTCAAGTTGTGCAGATTATTTTCCGGAGACTCCTGAGCTATTCCCTATAGCATCTCCATTTTCGCCTCGGCCTTAGCCTCTTCTCACCTTGCCAACGCTACAACTCGTTTACACTCCCGGCCAGCTGCGCAACATGGATCCCGACCATTTTGCCAACGCCACCTGCGTCGTCATTGACGTCCTGCGGGCCACTTCGGTCATCATCGCTGGTCTGGCGGCAGGGGCGGCAGCCTTTCACCCCGTACGCACCATAGAAGAGGCGCACCAGTTGCACGCGCGCGAATCCAGCTGGCTGATGGCCGGCGAACGCGACGGCGTTGCGCGTCCCGGCTTTCACTTCGGCAATTCCCCCCGCGAATTCACGCCGGAGAAAGTGGCCGGCCAGCACATCATTCACACCACCACCAACGGCACCGTGGCTCTCAGCTCCTGCGCCCGGGCCCGCCGCGTTCTGGCCGCCGCGTTCTTCAATCTCAGCGTGATCATCGCCGAGCTGAACGCCGCCGCGCAGCTCGATTCCCCGCTCTATATTATCTGCGCCGGCACCGGCAAAACGTTCTCGCATGAGGATGCGCTGGTCGCGGGCGCCATCGCCAACAGCCTGGATCCCCGGCACCCGGTCGCCAGCATCTATCGCTCGGTAAAGGACAACCTCCCCCGTTACTTCCGCGGCACCCACAATGCCCGCAGCCTCCTCCGCCTCGGCATGGAAGGCGATATCGACCTCTGCCTCCAGCGCGACATCTGGCCCATCCTCCCCGTCCTGCAAAAAGACGGCTCCATCATCGCCTGCCCCCCCACCGCCGCGGCGGAGTCCTCGGCAGTCGCGGCGGCGGCTTAATGCTCCAGTCTCCGTATCGGTCGTCGGTCATCGCGCTTTTGCAGACTATGCGACCTTGCGGCGGATAAAGGATGAATAAGGTGCACGTATTGCCACACCATTCCCGGTGGCAAAACGGATTTCTTTTTTAACGCAACGGCCGCTACGGCGCGACGACCGCAACGGGGGGAGCGGATTCTGAATGATTAAGGAAGGGGTAGGCATTCAGTCCAAGATTTCCCCTCTGAAACTTGGTGTCTTTGAGTCTTGGTGGTTAATAAATTCCCCGTTTCCTGTTTGCCAGGTTGGCTTATGGAAAGATCATTCATTCATTTATCAGCAAGACTCAAAGACACCAAGTCTCAGAGTTTTTCCTCTTGGTCCCCCCTTCGTTCCTTGGTCTCTTCTTCGTGGTAAATTCTGTGAATAGAGCGTTTTCCGGCCAGGTTGTCGCATGGTTCTCCAGTGGTAAGCTTGAGGTATCATGCGACAAGATTAGCGGAAAACGGGGGGATTAACCACGAAGAAGAGACCAAGGAACGAAGGGGGACCAAGAGGAAAGCGCCCCTTTGTCACCTGCTCCCCTCCCTCTACAAATGTATCGCGTGAAGTGGGAGGTGCTCTAAATAGAGCGGTGGCGGACTGTGGAAATCACATGCGGATTGGAAAGTCCTGAATCCGGTCCCAAAAACTTCAGCAGTATAAGCACTGTTCCATGGCACATTTCGCTTTTCTTTTGGCCGCAGGGCGATATCTATCAACCGATCGATCGATTGCCTTCATTGCCGCTTTGTATGGCGCGCAAGCGAACGGTTTGTCGGTCGGTTTTCACCCCCTTCATGAAACACGATCTTTCTCTGGAAAAAATCCGTATCGGTACACTGGCCGGCAAAGGCAAAGACACTCCGGCTTACCTGAAGCAAATCCTGCCGCACGGATTTGAAAGCTTTCAGATCAATTTTTGGCAGAAGCTGGATGGCGTTGACCTCCAGGAACTGGGCAAGCAGACGCTCGATGTGCTGGCCGAAGAGGGCTCCGGCGCCATCATTTCCTCCATCGGCATGTTCGGCAATCCCATGGGCGAGACGGAGCTGGACGCGGTGACGCTGGAAGGGCTCAGACTGGCGATCGACAACGCGTCCGCGTTCGGCACCAACCTGGTGTGCGGCTTTACCGGTCGCGTTCGCGGCGCGTCGATTCCCGATTCCATCCCGCGCTTTAAGGAAGTATGGGGCGACCTGGCCAGGCGCGCCGCCGACAAGGGCGTGAAGCTGGCGTTTGAAAACTGCGCCATGGGCGGCAACTGGAAGAGCGGCGACTGGAACATCGCGCACAATCCCGCCGCATGGGAACTGATGTTCGACGCCGTGCCGGACGCCAACGTGGGCCTGGAGTGGGAGCCCTGCCACCAGATGTGCGAGCTGATCGACCCGATGCCGCAGCTGCGCGAGTGGGTCGCCAAAGGCAAAATCTTCCACGTGCACGGCAAGGACGCGACGATTCACTGGGATCTGGTGAAGAAATACGGCATCGGCGGCTGCAAGAATTTCGTCCACCACCGCACCCCCGGCTTCGGCGACTGCAACTGGACAGACATCATCAGCGACCTGCGCATCGGCGGCTTCACCGGCTCCATTGACATCGAAGGCTGGCACGACCCGATCTACAAGGGCGATCTGGAAATGACCGGCCAGGTCCACGGCCTGAACTACCTGAAGCATTGCCGCGGCGGGTATTTCGTTCCGAATCCTGTATAACCAGCCAGCCAGCCAGCGTGACGCTGGACCCTGTAGGGAAATCAGGCTTTAGCGTTCGTCCGTCTCTATTCTATTTAGGATTCAGGTTCAGTTCATTCTTAGTGGCGGTTTATAATCTTTGAAGTCAGATTTATTCACCACCAAGACACAAAGACACGAAGGTGGGGACAAAGGAAAATCAGGGTAGAAACTCCTTTGCTCCACGAGAGGCATAGCTTTCCATTTGCATATCGGCTGGGAGAAAGCGTTGCAGCAGTGGTGCGTCCATCATCGCTCCGCCTGGCGCAGGAACCTGAAGCTGGATCAGGTCCCGTGGTATCGCCGAATATTCTGAGGTGGCACATGCAATTGCCTGCGTTGATATGCCCCGCCAATTCACCGATGTTGCCATTGCCCCACACAGACAATTGCACTCCTCTCCAGATTCGTTAAACTACCGGGATGATCAGCAAAGGATTTGTCGGCATTTTCTCCGGTCCGCTGGATAAGATGCTTGTGAGTGAATGCGTGGCCTCATGGCTGGCGCGATTCGAAAGAGTGGAGCAGGTAACGCCCGACCCCGGCTCTATTGCCACCGTCATCCTCAAGGAAGTTGAGGACCTGATGTGGGAGCCCAATATGCAGTTCCGCGTGGTCAATGGTGAGGACTTTGCGTGGGTCTACATGACCATGGACAAGCGCTGCATGGAAACCAGCGGCCTGCCCAGCAATTCCGCGGAGGAAATCTCGCTGAGCCTGGAGGTGCTGCTGGAGCTGCCGCAGATCACGAATGTGGTTGATCAACGCAACGAGAAGAAACTGGACGAGCTGGAAGCTGAGGGGCTTCTGTGAGTTTTATTATGCCGCCGCCAGTTGTCACCGCCGCTTCTGCTTCCCCGCGCCCGGATGCCGGCCAAGCCATCGGCATCTTCGATTCCGGCGTGGGCGGCCTTACCGTGGCGTCGGCCATTCACTGGCTGCTGCCGCATGAAGATCTGATCTACTTTGGAGATACCGGCCGCGTGCCCTATGGCAATAAATCGCCGGAAATGATCATCCAGTACAGCCAGCAGATCAGCCGCTTCCTGATAGGGCAGGGGGTGAAGGCGGTTGTGGTGGCGTGCAATACGGCGACCGCCCATGCACTCAGCTCGCTGCAGGCCAGCCTGCCCGTGCCTGTTATGGGCGTCATTACGCCGGGTGTGGAGGCGGCGCTTTCCGCGACGAAGAACGGGCGCGTCGGCATCATCGGCACGATCCGCACGATCCAGAGCGGCGCGTATCAGAAGGGACTTCTGAAGCGTCGCCCGGATGTGCAGCTTACCGCGATCCCCACTCCGCTGCTGGTGCCGCTGATTGAGGAGGACTGGCTGAATCACGCGGCCACCCACCTGATTCTGGCGGAATATCTCAGCCCCATTCAGCGGGCGCGCTGCGACAGCCTGGTGCTGGCGTGCACACATTACCCGCTGGTGAAAGGGCTCATCAGCACTATAATGGGGGATGACGTGACGCTGGTGGATTCCGCCGCCAACATGGCGCGTGATCTGGCGAAGCGCCTGGAGGCGGAGAATCTGCTGCGCTCCACCGATGTTCCTCACACGGGCCGCATCCGCATTCACGTCAGCGATCTTCCCGCGCAGTTCGGCACCATGGCGCGCCGCTTTCTGGGCGGCCGCATCGGTGCGATTGATAAAGTGGTGCTGGACGAAATCAAACGGCCCGACGGCGGGTAGAGGGGAGAATGCGGGTTATGCCGCGCCCAATCCCTGTGCAATTCTCACCATACATCCTTTATTCTGACAAACGCATGACATAAAAACTTAACCCGTTTACATGACATTTGACGCTGTTTATGCAGCTGCATAAACTGTAAATAGCTCACCATCTGCAGCTTTTTTCACTTTTGCTCCCGTGCATTCCCGTGCATGATTAACCCAGGCCGGTGCGACGCTGGCCCCCCAACCAAAATCTCATGTCATCTCCGAAGGGCTATCTGGCGCTGATCCTGCACGCGCATCTTCCATTCGTCCGCCACCCGGAATACGAGGAGTTTCTGGAAGAAGACTGGCTATATGAGGCCATAACGGAAACTTACATTCCGCTCATCAACATGATGGACGGGCTGATCAACGACGGCGTGGATTTTCGCCTGACCATGTCCGTCACGCCCCCGCTGTGCGCCATGCTCATGGACCCACTGCTACAGGAGCGTTACATCCGCGAGATCGATAAGTTGCTGGAGCTGTGTAAAAAGGAGCTCGACCGCACCCGCTTCGACAAGCCCTTTAATGACTTGGCCCGCTTCTACCAGACCCGCCTGGAGAACTGCAAAGAGGTCTTCGCCAACAAGTATCATCGCAACCTCGTCAGTGCCTTCAAGAAGTTCCAGGATCTGGGCAAGCTGGAGGTGATTACCTGCGGCGCCACGCACGGTTACCTGCCGCTGATGACGGAGTACCCGGAATCGATCCGCGCCCAGATTCTCATTGCGAAGGATCACTACATCGAGTGTTTCGGCCGCCCGCCGCGCGGTATCTGGCTGCCGGAGTGCGCCTATGTGCCCGGCGTCGATAAGTTCCTGCAGGAAGCCGAAATCCGCTGGTTCATTCTGGACAGCCACGGCCTGATGTTCAGCGAGCCTCGCTCCCGCTTCGGTATCTTCGCGCCTATCTACACGCCATCCGGTCCCGCCGCTTTCGGCCGCGATATGGAATCCAGCAAGCAGGTCTGGAGCGCCATTGAGGGTTACCCCGGCGATCCCAATTACCGCGACTTCTATCGCGACGTGGGGTATGATCTGGATTTTGACTATATCCGCAAGTACATTCAGTCCAACGGCATGCGCAAGTTTACCGGCCTAAAGTACCATCGCATCACCGGGCCCACGCAGTATAAGGAATACTATAACCCGCCCGTTGCCATGGAGCGCGCCGCAAGCCATGCCGGCAACTTCATGCACAATCGCGAAAAGCAGATTGATCACCTGAACTCCACGCTGGGCATCCCGCCGATCGTCGTTTCGCCATATGATGCCGAGCTGTTCGGTCACTGGTGGTTTGAGGGTCCGGACTTCCTGAACTTCCTGCTGCGCAAGGTGGCTTTTGATCAGAACACGTTCAAGACGATCACCCCGTACGAGTATCTGGAGAAGTATCCCACGCAGCAGGTCGCCACGCCATCCGCCTCCAGCTGGGGCAACGCGGGCTACTGGGAAGTATGGCTGGAGCCCTCCAATGCCTGGATCTATCCGCACCTGCACACCGCGGCGCAGCGGATGACTGAGCTGGCCCGCAGCTTCCAGTGGGTCAACGGCGGCCTGCACGAGCGCGCGCTGAAGCAGTGCGCCCGCGAGCTGCTGCTGGCGCAATCGTCGGACTGGGCGTTCATCATGAAGACCGGCACCATGGTGCCCTACGCCGTGAAACGCACCAAGGATCACGTGCTGCGCTTCACCCGCCTGTACGAGCAGTTGAAGGCTAATTCCATCGACGAATCCTTCCTCGGCAACTGCGAGTGGCGCGACAATATCTTCCCGAACGTGAACTGGCGCGTCTACGCGTGATAGTGGACAGGGACGCGTAAGCAAGGGATTTTTCCGAAGCACCGCAGGTGCGATAATGACATAGCCCAGGGCAGAGGTCCGCCGACGCCCTGGGTATGTCATCAGGAATAAAAGCCACAGGCGCGTGAGCGCTCCGACAGGTTTTCGTATTACGTTGCCGGAAGACGAGAGGGCAGAGCGCTCGCGCGCGGCTGTCCTCTTTTTTGCATTTTTACCCAGGGCGTCGTCAGAACTCTGCCCTGTGCTATGTCATGGCCGCACCTGCGGTGCTTCAGAGTGGGAATTCCCGGCATGTGCTGTTGAGATGCTGATTGCCTCGCAGAGAGACAAAGATAAAGCAGAAACAGGAGCGCGAGCGCTATGTCCTCTGTACAGTCCCCGCCAGTCGCCGGCCCATTGTTTTCGCCACCCTCCGAGCATAAACAAAAAGCGTGGCTTAAGAATCGCATTTGCTTGTCATTTGAAGTTTGTGCGGCAAGGTAGCGCGATGGATATTCTGATCGGAACGTTCATCGGGTTTGTCTTCGGTTTTTTCGGCTACTGGGTCGTGCGCTACGGTATCTTCGGCTTTTACACCGTGGAGCAGAACGAGCGTGCGGTGAAGACCAGCTGGGGCAAGGCCGAGCGCATTCCCGGACGCACCACACTGGAGGATCCTATCTCGGAAGGGCTGGATCCGGACGAGCGTGATCGCTACTGCTGGCCGCAGCTCAAAGTCATTCCTCCCGGTGGTCCGTACTGGAAGCTGCCGTGGGAGCGGATCATCAAGATCCCCATCGCCGTTAATACGGTCAACATTGCGTACGACCCCGAAAACTCGCGCGTGAACCACGCCGGTACTTTACTGGAGGCGGTAACGAAGGATCAGCTCAATACCGGCATGACCGGCCAGCTGCGGTTCTCCGTGAATGAGCGCAACCTGTACGCCTACGCGTTCGGCGTGAAGAATCCGATCGCGCACGTGATGGGCTACTTCATCTCCGTGCTCCGCGAGCGCATTGCCAATTTCGATATCCCCACGGAGAAGACTGCGGGTGGTTCCGGGCAGCCGGCTTTACCGGGTGTGCCCCCTCCGCCTCCGATTCCCGCCCTTACCGAAGGCGGAGCACCTAACGCCGAGATGGCGCTGCACGAGCTTCAGGCCAAGGCAGCCGGTGTGGAAGGTATCTCTATCAATGACTTGCGCAAGAACCTGCGCGATCTGAATCAGATTATCGAGCGCGAGTGCGCCTCGTCAGCGGCTCGTTACGGCATTACGCTGAATGCCGCGCTCATCACGGGCATCGATCCCCCAGGGGATGTGGAGTCCGCGCTGGCGGCGATTAACACCGCATACAATCAGGTTTCCTCGGAGGTCAGCCTGGCGCAGGCCACGGCGGACCAGAAGATCGTGCAATCCAAGCGCGCTGTGGAAATCGAAACGCTGAAGGCAGAATCCGAAGTGGAGCCGCTTAACTGGCTGGCCGGTCAGCTGGAAGATCTGAAGCAGAACGGCGGATCCGGCGCTGTGGAAGCGTACGTGCGTAACGTCAAGCTGGGTCTCTATGCCCATGCCAAACGCGCTATCCTGGAAGATAACAAGAGCTAAGCTGGTTTAAATCTTCGAATACCGCTATTCATTATGATTGAAGCCATTTTTATCTCGGCGCTCGTCACGTTCTTCGGATCCTTCATTGCATTCCCCGTCTTCCTCTTCTTCGTGGAGCTGTTTGGTCTCTACGTCGTGGTTCAGGAACGGCAGTGCATTGTCTATACCTTGTTCGGTAAGGTAGAAGCCGTGGTGGATGAACCCGGGTTTCATTTCCTGCCGATCGTCCTGGGCTGGAAAGCCTTTATCATCAGCTTTTTCGGAAGCACAAGCACCATAGATCTTCGCCTGGATCAGCAGTACCTGCGCTCGCAGCCTGTGAATTCCGAGGAAGGCGCGCCTATGGGTATTGGTATCTGGTATGAGATGTACGTCAGCGATCCCGTGGCGTATCTCTTCCGCAATACAGATCCGCGCGGATCGCTGCAGGCCAATGTAAGCAATGCCACTGTGCGTTGCCTCAGCAATATGAAGCTCTCGGAGATGCTGGAGAACCGACATTCCATGAGCCAGACAGTGCGGGAGGAAGTATCGGAAAAATCCCAGGAATGGGGTTATAAACTGGGCTCTGTGTATATACGTAAGGTGCACTTCCGCGACGGCGGCATGATTCGGCAGATTGAGGAGAAGGTGGTGAATCGACTGCGTCAGGTGACCTCCGCGATCCGTCAGCACGGCGCCAATCAGGTGAACCTGATGACCAGCACGGCGGATCGCCAGGCTGCCTCCGCGTTCGCGAAAGCGGCGGCG
>JBGGNE010000016.1:0-8708 GCA_041287705.1 Methylacidiphilales bacterium
CCTTAGAATCCTTAGAATTGGCTGCAGAGTTCTCGTTCAGAAATTTCAGGGTTATAGCGGTCAGGTCGAATTCATCTGATTCGAAATTGAAGGCGTGTTTGGTGGCTTTCTCCAGCGTGATGAACTGATGAGACACGCGCAGTTCAGTCAGCTTTGCTGCAAGTTCTTCGGACTGCTTATATGTTACTCCCGGATCATTTCGGCCATGCACGATCAGAGTGGGAGCCGAGGCTGCAGTGATGTAATTGACAGGGCTGTAACGCTTTAAGAGAGCCGCTTTTACTTCGTCGGGATCATCCTTACTCTTCAGGAAACTCCAGCCGCCCCAGGCGGGAAAAGTCTCGAAATTCGCTACACCGTAATAATTCACGATACAACGCACGCCAGGAGAGACCTGAGGGTAAAGCCTCCCCTTCCCCAACTCCGTGGAATCGGCGCCATAGCCAGCCAGCATGGCCAGCTGTCCTCCGGCGGAATCGCCCGCAACACAGATGCGCTCGGGATCAACTCCGTATTCCTGGGCGTGAAGACGTACGAAACTGATCGCATCCAGGCAATCCAGGATATTCTGCGGACCTCCTCGACGCGTACACTCCTTCCTGCCGTTGATTTCCGCGAATTCGTTCAGCTGGTATTCGGGGCAGAATACCGCGTACCCAGCCGGAACGGCGCGCTTTGCGAACTCAACCGGGTAACCCCAGATCTTCTTTCCGCCTGACCAGCCGCCACCGTGAATGACAACCACGGCAGGCAGAAGTGTTCCGGATTTTCCATCTGCCCCTTTAGGCAGATAGATGTCCATCTTTTGCGGACGGTCCGGCGCCAGATACACGACATCCTTGTGCGTGGGAGCAAGAGGGGGATATTTCTGTTGCGCCTTAACTGCTGGCGTTTGCACCGTTTGAGCCCTTGAGCACAAGGCTACTGCGCTGATTAATACGGCTACGCAGGCTGTCAGAACATTCAGAGGGCGTTTCATCAGAATAGGTCTGTTCTGGTCATATATACAAGTGGTCTACCAGCCCAGATCCTGCTTCAGCACTTTGGCCAGTTGGTCACCCATGTGAGCATTTGTCTTTGTATTGGGATGCATGTGAGCGCCATAGCCGTCTTCGCGGTTCTGAACGCCAAAATCCAGGAAGTGTACGGGCGGACCTCCGTCTGCTTTGGCTGCAGCATTGGCTTTTTCGATTATGGCCGGGTAGTAGCCGATGATTGTGGTGCGCGGTTTGCGATCCTCAGGCCAGTCGCTCATCAGTGAGCCCTGAGCGACGTAGATTGGCGCCTTCGGATATCGCGCACGCACCTGGCGAATAAATTCGACATAGGCGTTGCTCCAGGTTTCCTGATCCGGATTACCGCCACGGAAGTCATTGGTGCCCAGGTTGATGATCACAACATCCGGAGTCCAGCTGGTGAAATCCCACCTGGGCTCCAATGGATTGGGAAGTACGCGATCGTAAAGGTCCGGCAGGCTGTTATCGCCATGGAGCTTTTTGCCGGACCACGCAATGCACACGAGATCCGCGTCCACCTCGCGAGCGGCAATAGCGCCATAGGTCAGCCATCCATTCTGGGTTGCGGGCGTGAAGGCCTCGGTGCCTTTGGAAGCCTCGTTGCCATATCCGCAACTGATAGAATCGCCGATAACTTCAATGCGGTGTTTGCGGCCTGGCGTGGGTAACAGCTTCTGGTTGTCCTCAATCTGGAAGCCGAGAATCTGGGTAACGCCGACTGCCGCTTCGGTGCGCTTGAAGAGCTCAATGGTATGCTTGCCTGCAGGAAGGTTGGTGGCGACGCTATATGTTTGTTCGCCCGGCCTGAGCTCGAGCACTTCACCGGGTTTGCCATTAATGATCACCTGCCAGAAGCTCTTGCCGCTTTCCTTCAACTTTACGTTGAGTGAGCCGCCGGTGATGGTCAGCGCCACGCTGCTGGCAGTCCAGGCGCAGCGCGGCCCTTCCGCGTCCTGCCTGTCGAAACGGCCCACGTACCTAATAAGGGGATCCGTTACTGCTATATCAGCAGCGCGTAAAGCTTGTGGAACCAGAAAAGCAACGCAGAGCGTGAGGGCAGAAATCAGTGAAGCGATTTTCATAGATAAGCGCAGCCAGTGCTTTGCGAGGGTTACTTGGTCGTTGCTGCCGGTTTTCCATACACGAAGCTGTTGCCGGAAAGACCTATCGCTACGAATCCAAAGGTATCCTGGCTCGCCGCCATACTGGTGGGGATATCGACTTGCCCCGCAGGAAAGTGGCTGATGCGGTCCCAGGTGGCGCCGTTATCAAGGCTACGGAAGACGCCCCACTCGGGTGTATCCGCAAGCTTGCCGTAGAAGTAGACCGCGCTTTTGCTATCCCTGCCATTCCCTTTACCCACCGCCAGGGTGATGGCACGTGCGACGCCGGGAAGCTTGGTGAAGGTTGCGCCGTCGGTGGAGTGCCACAGGCCGTTGTCACCGCCGCCTTCCCATCCGTCGGCAAACCAGATATCGTCAGGAACAAAAGGATTGGCTGCGATCTGCCCATGGTGACCTCCCACAGGCAGCCCGGATTTCGGCATTGGCGCCCAGTTACGGCCGCCGTCGTCAGTGCGGAAGAGTCGTGCCGGGCCGCCCCAAATAGTGTAAAGATAAAAGCGATCAGCGACATGGGGGTCAGCGATCAGGGCGCGCTGCTTCAGAGCACCATTCCAGAAGCCACTGAGATTCTGATCGAAAGAGCCGTCCTCCTTGAAAGGGAAGCCATTGCTCTGTGTCCAGGTCTTGCCTCCATCGTGCGACCACTGAGGGGGGCGGTTGCCGAGAGGATACCAGACAAGGTGATCTGCGCCATCTCCCCAGCCGGCCCTCTTGCTGATCGCAATGCTGCCTGCTTTGGAAGCAACGGGGCGATTGGGAAAACAGTTCCAGGTGCTGCCCCCATCCAGCGAAATGCCGGAGAAATCCTTTCCCGACGAGGTGTGATGCACATCGGCACTGGCCACGGCGACAACATTCGCTGCATTGGGGCAGAAAGCGACGCCGGTGCCGTTGGAGATCAACTGCGTCTGAAGATTTGCATGAACGGTGTCGAAGTTATCCGGATTTTTGATCAGAAACGCGGTTGCATCCTCGATAGCTACCACCATCTGATCGCCACTGCCTGGCAAAATGGCAACGTCATGCGACACGAATTCCTCAATGCCCTTACTGTCGATTGCCCACTTCAGCGGTTCGGCAGAAGTTTCCGAATCATTTGCGGAAGGTACCACGCTAAGAACGCCTTCGTTGCCCTGTGGCGACCACAGACGGCCCCTGGAATCAAACACAATGCCGCCGTTGGAGCGCCAGCTGCTTGTGTTGCCCTTCACCTTCTGGGGAAGCCAGCCCATCGTGTTGGCAAACGTATAAACATTGCCAATGCACCTCCAGGTTGCACCGCCGTCCAGAGAACGCGATACACTTCCGCCCGCGCCAATTGCGAACATTCGCCTGAGGTTGGCTGGGTCTACGGTGATCCCATTTGCATTGTTGCCCGACGAGCCAAAATTGGGTGAAAGTTCGGTCCATTCACCGGCACGGGTCATCTTCCAGATCTTGTTGGACTTGCCCTTCACCACATAGAGGTTGCCTGCCTGATCGATAGTACTGTTGCACTGATCCGGGCCCAGATCGCGCTGTAATGTCCACGTATCGCCCGAGTCGGTTGACTTCAACACCGGGCCGCTCTCCACAATCGCATAGACAGCGGAGCTGGTCGGGCTAAGCGCATCGAAGCGCACCCCTATCACATTGGTTTTGTCACCCGGCGCACCACCAGTAGTCAGCTGCTTCCAGGCCAGGCCGCCATCGTCGCTTTTCCAGAGACCATTTTCGCGTGATCCGTAGTAGACAATCTTCGTATTGGCGGGATCAATCGCCATGCATTCTCCTTTATTCCTGAAGGCCCCGTTGGGGGTCATCTTCACATTCAGGTCGCTCTGGGTGAAATTGAGGCCGCGATCCGTGCTGCGGAAGACTGCGCCTGCCAGCGAATTCAGACTGGCTTTGTCCGAGTTGCTGTATCTTACGGGGAAAGAGATCAACACCACATTCACGTCCTTCGGGTCTATTGCGATTGCTTCGACACCTATCTTCGATGGGGCGGCCGCGACACTCGCCGGTACACCAGTACCCGTCGAGGTACGCACCACCAGAGGGATCCACTCTTTCAGGTTGGCATCCCAGCGGTAGGCATTGCCCACGTCGGTACGGCAATAGCGTACGTCTGGATCCAGTGGATGGATGACGATGCCGGTGACAAAGCCACCAGCGCCCAGACGCACTGGTTTCCAGACGTATTCCGCAGTAAGATCGGCCGCGAAAGCGACCGGACAGGACGCCAGAGGCAATACGCTGCAGGCCAGCAACATGAACCGAAGACACTGATGACGAAACATTTTCATGGGTTGATTAGATCGGTGGGTCGATAGATCCGATTCTTGTTAGCAAAACATCAGGTTGTGAGCATGTCGCGTGACGAGATCGAGATGATCGGCATTCTGCACGCGGCGACCGCCTAACACAAAGTTCTCAAAGATCACGTCGCTTACGGTATGCTCCGTCGAGAAGCCGGCAATCACGCTAACGGTATAGCCGACATTGGGAGGAATCTGCACGACGCTGATATTGCGGAATCTGATATTGCGCACGCAGCCTCGCGATTCGTCGCGGTTCCAGCGCGACCACAGAACGCGGAAATCCACCAGCTTATCGTAGTGATGCTCCACGCGTATATTCTCCCAGGTGATGTTTTCCACCCGCGCCCGATCGCCGGTATGAATGCCAAATACGGAACCGAAGTTGTGCACTGCCAGCACGTCGATATCCTCGAAACGAATATTGCGGATGTGGTCTGTACTCGTTTCGTAACCGATCTCCATTGCGCTGCCGCCGTGCGTGTTGTAGAAGCAGCAGCCGCTCACCACCACGTCTTCCACATTGGAGTGCCAGAGCTCGTGGTTTTGCCCGGGATTGTCGTTCAGCGCTTTGATCGCGATATTGTCATCGCCATTATGAAGCATGCACCCGCTGATCCGCACGCGGCGCGAGCCTACAATATCAACGCCATCAGAGCTGACGCTGTCCGCAATCTGCCGGACGCCGTGCACTTTCATATCGCTGCAATCGCCCAGCACCACCATCCAGTTACAGGGGCTCAGCATCAGGATGTTCTCCACGTGCCCGTGCGTGCATACATCAAATACGATCGCCTTCTTGCGACCCTCTCCACGCTCTTCCCATATCCCTCCATCCAGGACGCCGTAGCCGCCAATTATCACGCCAGTGGAATAGGCCGTTCGAATACTCCCGCGCACTACCGCACCAGCGTCGATCCAGCAGATTTCCCCGGATTCCAGCGTCAGCATGCCCACGTCATGAATTTTGCCACCCTCGAAGCGCCGCACGTGTGGGCCTTCCGGGGCTGCTTTGGCAAACGGCATCGCATAAATGTAAAGCAGTGGAACTCCTTCGATCTCTATCTGCAGATACTGCGGACCTGTGAGCGAGAAGCTGACCCGGCGCTCTTCCGTTTCCGCCACGATGCCGAGGCGCTGTGGCCGGACAACGACTTTTCCGGCATTCTTCGAAAGAACGACCTCGATGCAGACTTCCGATAGCTCAGCGGTTTCAAAAGAGGTGTAGTGAGCTGCGGAATGCGACATTACATCCAGGGGCACTCCATTGGCGGTGACATGAAAGACAGAGGAACGCGGCAATACATCTGCAAATCGATGGGGAACCAGCCGGACACTGGACTCGAGAACGGAGGGTGATGGAAGGGATGTCATAACGTGAAAGATGAGGAAAGTATGATGAAGCCCACGAGCCAGATTCAGGATCGGATAGCCAACATCCAGTCTGGCGTCACTCTGGCGATTAATACTGTGCTGGCATATCTTGACGAACGCCACCCAACTGGTATGCATACCGATGCATGAACGGCGATACGACTCCCGCGCGTCCCCTCACCACCCGGGATATCGCCCGGCACGCCGGCGTGGCCCAGTCCACGGTGTCACGTGCGCTTAACAACAGCCCGCTCATTTCCGTTGCGGAGCGCACACGCATCCTGGGCATCGCGGAGAAGCTCGGGTATCAGCTGAATCCTTTCGTCTCCGCGTTTACCGCGCAGGTGCGCTCCTATCGTCGCTCGCCCAAGGGCGCAACGCTCGCCTTTCTGGATTGCACTGCCGAAGGCAATACCTCTTTTGGCAAGGACTACAGCGATGGCGCCGCTGCGCGCGCTCAAAGTCTGGGCTATCGTGTCGAGCTGTTCCAGCTCAAAGAGATTGATGGCTCCATTGAGCGTTTCAACAAGATCCTGCACGCCCGCAATACCTACGGTCTGCTGGTGCTGCCCGTGGCTCGAAGCCCCGAGCTGCGCGGGCTGCGTCTGGACAATCTGGCTGCGGCAACCGTCGATTATACATTGCGTTCGCCCGATCTTTCCCGGGCATGTACCAACTACTTTGAGGGTATGCAGATGGCCCTGCGCAAACTTCAGGCCATGGGCTACAAGCGTATCTGCTTCTGCGCTCGCGGGGAGGACGTCACGACGATTTCTCCGCACTGGCTTGGCGCCTACACCGGCTGGCGAGAGCAGATTCCGCCCGCCGAGCGAATGGAATGCTACATCGCGGCGGAGTACAATCGCACCCACTTCCAAAAGTGGCTGAAGCATGCAAAGCCGGACGCGATCATCACCAACAGCGAGCACTTCTTCCCCTGGGCCGAGGAAATCGGCTTTGGGCGTTCCAAGGTGGCCCACACCGCACTATCGACAAAGAAGCATCCTCCCACGTTCGAAATCGACCAGAATCCGCACCAGGTTGGGTCAGCCGCGATCGATCTCATCATCGGGCAGATTCACCGCAACGAGCGCGGCATTCCTGCCATCCCGAAGACGGTTCTGGTTAACTGCAGCTGGATCGATCACAGAGACGCAAGGTAGCACGTCGACGTACACACGAAGTGATCAGGCCCGACCGCCTACATACAGGTAGTTCCCGCTTTATATTCCGGTATAAGGTACTGTTGCGGTGTTCTCAGCGTTTCGCCGTGAGTGACTGCCAGAATGTGCCCCGTAAGGCACCGCGCCACTTGCTCGTACGGGACCTGATAGCCCGCCATAGAAGGACTGAGGTAAGCGAACAGCGGCGTCCAGTCCGTACTGAGCACGCCCACATGCTGAGGCACCCGGATGCCCATGCTGAGGATGTGCGTAAGGAGCATAAGGCTGGGCCGCACGCGCGTGATGATGATTCCGGTCCTTTCTGACGATGCAGGGCTTTTGCGCATGATCCGTTCCACTGCCTTGCGGATCGTCGTAGGTTCATCCCTGTAGGTGATAATTTCTGAGCTGAGTGTCCCGCTGGTTTCGCACCTGTCACACGCTTCCTCAAAACCACGCCGGCAGGCCAGATCTCCGAATACGTTCTCATCCGGCACGAAAAGGCAGATGCGGCGGTATCCGGCCTGCATCAGCTTGCCTGCGGCGTGGTAGGCAGCCGCATGGCGATCCATGTCTACACATGGCAGGCTCAGGCCAGGTGAATCGGAAGTAGACCCGAGCAAAACCACAGGATATCCGCCCGTACCCAGAAAAGTCTGCATTGCGGGCGGGCATCGATGGATGACCCAACAGTCGATCCTGTTGCCTTCAACGAGTTTCTGTAATCGGCGAAATCCCGTGCTGTAGTACCCTGCCCCCACGATGAAACGTACCGCAATATCCTGCGACTGCAGCCGCGCCGCAACGGTCTGAAGGATGCGTAACGCTTCCGGCTCCGCCAAATCCAGCGGAAACGCGCTCAGGATGGCCACCGTTTGGGTGCGGACGCCCTCCCAGGAAAACTTTCGACGAACAATGCGTGGTGGACGCCGCGCCTGGCGGGCAATGATATCCCGGGCAAAGAGCATCTGAAGTGCTTCGCGCAGGGTGCGCCGGCTCACCACGTAGGTGCGGCACAATTCGCGCTCGGGCGGCAGTTCAGAATCCCACCTGCGGCAGGCAATATCTTCGCACAGCTTCTTTGCCACCTCATGGGCCAGCTTTACCCTGGGAACAGACGTCGTCATGTCATCGCTGCCTCTGTCTGCACAGATGTCGCTGGGCTGTTGATAGGGGGATCTGCGTTTCCGGGCTTTTCATAATCGTTGATCAGGCGCGGCTGAATCCTCAATAGCAATTCTGCGGTATGCTGCGCTTTTCACGACAGCGTGCAATATTGTGATTTCGTGGTCCCAAAAGGTTACCATCATCGCTGTGAGCGGAAAACTCAGGATTTACCTGGGTGCGATTGATAGTGGTGCAGATGGTCAACTTTCCAAACGCACAAGCTAAGGGATTCCCATCCGAAACTTGGTGTCTTCGTGTCTTGGTGGTGAAAAAATCATCATCCCAAGCGTGTAAGACCATTTCCCTTTTGTCCTTTCCCCCGTCGCGACCTTAAATACGGAACTCGTAGAGCAACCGTTGAGGTGTGGCGATATGAGGAACTTTTTTAACGCAACGTTCGCTACGGCGCGACGACCGCGACGCGGGAGGGGAATAGACAGAAAGCGGGAAACGGAGGAAGAAGATCAGGCTTTCTTAACCACAAAGACTCCAGGACACCAGGTTTCTAACACGGATTTTCCCAACTTCCTGTTAGGGGTTGATCTTCAAGCGCACCACTTCTAATCA
>JBGGNE010000017.1:0-5296 GCA_041287705.1 Methylacidiphilales bacterium
CGCGGCAACAGCTCTTCTCTCAATCCTTGACTCATCGACATCCTCTCCCTTTGACGGTGTCATCCCTTTTGAGTCAACGTCCTTCTTCTACACCCCTCCTCACCGCATCCTTCGGTGTCAAAACTTTTGAGGCAACAGGTAGTGCGCTAGAGCTGTTACAGGGTACTGGCTTCAACGCAGGCTTTGCTGTAAGCTGCCGCGCATGGGCCGTATTCTGTTTTTGTTCAGCATGCTGGGCGGATCTCACGCGTCTGGTCTGGCTACCCGCGATAGTGACGAAGACTATCGCGGCGTTTTCCTCAACGCTGATGTTGCCACAGCGGGCGGACTGGATCGCCGCGAACACGTCACGCGTACTACTCCCCGTGACGAGTGTTATCACGAGCTGCGGCATTTTCTTCAGCTTCTGCGGAAGGGCAATACCGGCGCGCTGGAGATTCTTTTCAGCGAAGAATCGGTCTACAGGCACCCGCTTTTCGAGTTGCTGACTGCGCATCGCCGGCGTCTGATCGACTCAGCGTACCTCTACAAAACGCTGGCCGGCTACCTGCACAGCGAACGCCGGCTGGCCAATGGCGAACGCACCGGTCTGCTTGGGGCCAAACGCAAACAGCAGATCGACCGCTACGGTTTCAGTCCAAAGAACTTCGTGCAGATGTTCCGGCTGACACACTGCGGCAAGGCCGTTTTCCAGCGCGGAACCTTTCCTGTAAACTTACGGCGGGATGATCCGGCATTTGCCGAGCAGCTCTATCATATCAAGACGCAGCCTGAGGCTTACACCAAGGCTCAACTCAACGAAAAGGCGGATGCATGCGTTAAAGAGCTGGAAGAGGCATTCCATACCAGAAAGCATAACTTCACCTTCGACGTTGAACTTGCGCACGATCTTTGCGCGACAATCTATGCTCCAATCCAGGTTGCGGTGAGTCGCGAAATTGCGGAACGCAGAAGTTCTGCACTTTTCGATAGATTTATCACCGCTTCAAAAGCGGGTAGTTTACCCATCAGCCTTGAAGGAGACCCAACGTGTGTGCTGGGGGAGGACGAAGCAAAACAGCCCGAGTCGGTGACTCAGGAATTGTGGCCTGACATGCCGCCCGGCATCGAGTCTAAGCTTGGCGATTCCGACGAAAACCGCTCGCCAACATCCACCATTTGAGCCACCTTACAGTTAACAGAGCGTCGGGGAACAACTGGATGCCTCCGCTTCAGCCGCTTTAAGCAACAAATGTCGCCATAACATGTCGCGGCACTTCAGCGGTGGGGCGCATTCTCGTTTCCGCCTCGCCTCCGATTCTCGCATGAGCGCTCCCTCTGACCTGCTGTGGTGGGTGCTGCCTGGCAAACTCGCCGGCATGCACGTCCCTTTCCTCGACCGCACCCGCTATACGACCCACATTCATGCCGGCGCCGAGTCGCTGCCGGATGATCTTGCCCATCTCTGGCAATCGGGCGTGCGCTGTGTCGTTAGTCTGCTGAACAATGCCGCCGATGGTCCCGTCTACAATCGTGCCGGTCTGGAGTATCTTTCGCTCCCTGTCCGCGATGGTGGGATCCCCACCACGCATCAGGCGCTCCGTTTTCTGCATTTTACGGATGAAGCCCTGAAAGCGTCCAAACCCGTGGCCGTGCACTGCGCCGCAGGCAGGGGCCGCACGGGCACCATGCTTGCGCTTTACCTCATCCATTGCTTTCAGCTGGACCATTCTGAGACGGCGATTGAGGCGGTGCGAAAGGTTCGGCCCGGCGCCATCGAAACTTACGCGCAGGAAGCTTTCCTTCAGGACTTTGCTACGAATTATGCCCACTTCATGGCGTCCTATCCTGGCAAAATGCCCCGCTGAGTTCGTTATCTGATAATGCGCACCCAAATATTCACGCTTTCCAATTATTTCGGGCTAGCAGTCCTGCGTCATGTGAGGGATTATAGAAAGAGCAACTGCTTTGCGCATTCCGTATCTAACATCATGTTCTGTATTTCTAAAGCCCTGACGGCGTGGCGCCGTTTAACCACTGTGGCTGTGGTTGTGACAACTGCAGCTATGGCAATAGTTTGCCTGCCCGGCAACGCATACGCGCAGCAACCCGACGCAGCCGATCTTCAGCAGCCCGCCACTACCCCGGATCCCGAGCCTCCCAAGAGCGAAACGCCTGCTCCCATTGTCGGCCGCTTTGCCACGCTCAGTGACTTTGGCAGCGAAGATCTTGCCTTCATGGCGGTTCCCCGCACGCCGCCTATCGGGGCCATTATTATTTTGCATGATCGTTTTGGCATTAACAAACAGATGAAGGCTATTACCACTGCCTTCGCGGAACAAGGCTATATTGCGATAGCACCGGATCTGTTTAATGGTCAGACCGCAAATGACCCTACATCTGCCAATTCATTAAGCGCCAATCTTCGTACAGCATCTGCCCTTAAGACGCTGAATGCGGCCGTTAAGCTTATTACCACAAGCCCCAAGTTTAAGGTAGAACGCTTTGCCGTTCTGGGATGGGGAATGGGGGGTAAGTTTGCGCTGGAGTCTCTTGCCGATCTGAAGAACCCCAAAGGTTTGCGCGCCCTGTGTGCTTACTATCCTCCCGTAAACACAATACCGCGTAAAGAGATAGGCCGCGTTCGTATTCCCACGCTGGTATTTTTTGGTAACGGCGATGCACGCGTACCTCTTACGCAAATTCAGGAGTGGGAGAAACGTATGAAGGATGAAGGCGCCCGACTGAGCATACAGTTGGTGGAAGCAGGAACTGATTTTGCGGACCCCAACAGTCCCGGTTACAACCGTAATGTTTATTTTCAATGCTGGACATCTACGGTAGAGTTCTTAAGATCTGAGCTGGCTAAAGATAAAAGCAATATTCTGGATAAATTAAACAAGATTCTCGATTAGGCCCTCTGCAGAACAAATAGCCTGAAACAGTGGCTGGTTCTGTGAAGAGTTCTCAACATCGTTTTGCCTTCATGAGTTTTCCCTCCAACTTTGTCTGGGGCGCTGCGGCATCTTCTTATCAAATAGAAGGTGCATGGAACGAGGATGGCAAAGGACCATCTCTCTGGGATATGTTCACCCGTATGCCCGGACGCATCTGGGAGGGCCACAATGGCAATGTCGCGTGCGACCACTATCATCGCTACAAGGACGATGTCGCGATGTTTTCGGATCTTGGGCTGCAGGCGTATCGTCTCTCCATTTCCTGGCCGCGCGTGCTGCCGGAAGGAGCGGGACGCGTTAATGAGAAAGGCCTGGATTTTTACGATCGCCTTGTCGATGAGCTGCTTGCGAAGAACGTGCAGCCGTGGGTTACGCTTTTCCACTGGGACTTTCCTTACGCGCTTTTTCTCCGCGGTGGCTGGCTTAATCCAGACAGCCCCAAGTGGTTTGCCAAATACACCGAGGTGGTCGTCAGCCGTCTTTCCGACCGCGTCAAGCACTGGCTGACACTCAACGAGCCGCAGTGCTTCATCGGCCTCGGCATGATGAACGGCGAGCACGCGCCCGGCTTCAAGATGGACACGACCGAGGCGCTTCTCGCGGGTCATCACTCCCTTATCGCGCATGGGCGCGCCGTGGAGGCGATTCGCGCGAAGACAAAGCAGCCCGCCCAGGTGGGCTGGTCCATGGCGGGCTCCGTCTACTACCCCGCGACGCAGGCGCCTGAGGATATTGCCGCGGCGCGTCATGCCACCGTCCACGCGGTGTACGGCGAGAGCGTCTGGAACAATAGCTGGTGGAGCGATCCGGCGGTGTTCGGCAATTACCCTGAGGAAGGGCTGCGTGCTTACGGCGATGCTGTGCCGAAATATACCGCCGCGGAAATGAAGGTGATCAATACACCGATGGATTTCTATGGGTGCAGTATATTCTTTGGTGTACCCGTTAAGGCCAGCAGTGCAGGGACAACCGTTGTATCAAAGCTCCCTGCAGGTCATCCGCATTCTCACTATTTATGGAAGCATACCCCTGAAGCATTATACTGGGGGCCCAAGTTCTTTACAGAACGCTATAAGATGCCGATGGTGATCACCGAGAACGGCATGTCGAACAGTGGCGACTGGGTGAGTTTCGACGGCCGCGTGCACGACGCCGCCCGTATCGAGTTCATGAGCAGTAACTTACTGCAGGTGGAGAAAGCATTGCGCGAAGGCGCGGATGTTCGGGGCTACTTCGCCTGGTCCGTGATGGATAACTTTGAATGGGCTGAAGGCTATAAGCACAGGTTTGGCCTGGTTCATGTGGATTACGAGACGCAGCGGCGTACACCTAAAGATTCTGCCTACTGGTATGGGGATGTTATTCGTTCCAATGGCGGAGCGCTGGATAAGTTTGCTTCGGCGGGAGGGGATGCGCCGCCCTATGTCATTAAGGAGACCATGCGCTATGTAAATGCGCATTTAAGCGAGATGTTTAATATCAAAGATCTCGCGGCGCATATGCGATGCCATCCGGATTTCCTCAGCCGCAAATTCAAGAAGCATACCGGCATCGATCTCAGTCTCTATATCAGGCGTATTCGCATTGATCATGCGCGCGAGCTGCTGAAGAATCCTGATCTGTTGATTGATGATGCGGCTGAACAATCCGGCTTTACAGATCGTATTCATTTCAGTAAAGTTTTCAGAAGACTAACCGGTCAGACGCCGGGGCAATATCAAAGGCAGTTCCGTGTCGAACGCGAGACATCTTTGCAGCTACCCTTGAAGCCCAAGAATCCCAGGTCCCTTCATACGTAAGAGTGTTCTTTAACTTTTGCCCTTTCATACCATGGAACTTATCTTCGGCTTAGGTTTCGGCGCTATCTTTCTTTTCTTTTGGCTCGGCATGTTCCTGGTAATAATCGGGGGCTCTATATTCTGGATGTGGATGCTGATCGACTGCGCAATGAAGGAACCGAGTGAAGGAAATGACAAGCTCATCTGGATCCTTGTCATCATCCTGACGCACTTTGTGGGAGGCATCCTGTACTATTTCATTCGCAGACCGGAACGTATCAAGCTTTACGGACGATAAAGCAGAACCGGCTTCGATGACGTGGGGGTGTGATTAGAAGTGGTGCGCTTGAAGATCAACCCCTAACAGGAAGTTGGAAAAATCCGTGTTAGAAACCTGGTGTCCTTGAGTCTTTGTGGTTAAGAAAGCTGATCTTCTTCCTCCGTTTCCTGCTTTCCTGTCTATTCCCCTCCCGCGTCGCGGTCGTCGCGCCGTAGCGAACGTTGCGTTAAAAAAGTTCCTCATATCGCCACACGGCAACGGGTTGCTCTACGAGTTCCGTATTTAACGTCGCGACGGGGGAA
>JBGGNE010000018.1:0-4666 GCA_041287705.1 Methylacidiphilales bacterium
GTCCGTTTTGCTTCAAACCGACTGGATAAGGATGTTAAAACCGGTAGGCCACTAGCTGTGCTTTTTCAGCCTGTTTTTGAAGTGGGCCTGCAGGAAGATAGTCACGATGACGGCGTAGTGCGCCGCAGCCCGGATGGTCGACTACTTGCGTGGAGTGGGACGTATTCAGCTCTGGTGCAAGGTATAAATGGAAAGTCCGGCAGTCTTAGCTATGTTAACGCCTACTATTGCATGAAGGGCGGACGTAAGATCATGATGGAAGCAATGTGGGCCGATGTTAGCCAGCCCTCCGAGGCGATAAAGAAGCTCAATGAATGGGAAGGCTGGGGAACCGACGCCGAGGCGCCAGCCAAAGCCCGCCAGATGCTGGATGGATGGCTGAAGACACACAAAGTGCCTGAGGAGGAAGCCGTTCGTTTGAGAGGCAAAACCGTAGTGATTGGCGCCTCGGCGCAGGCTGTATTTGATCTGAAGAAATTCCCCGTAACCGGCCAGTACCCGGACCCTGGAATGCTCGCCCACATCACCCGAATATCTAACGATATGCAGGGCTCCTTCTTCTCTGAAACATCCCCTGCGTTACATGCCGCCTATATCATTCTTGCCTGCCTTCTGGTGGGAGTGGGGCTCTCCATATCCAGCAGTGTCTATGCACAGATTTCGGTGGGCGGCCTGGGTGTTGCCGGGGTATTGGGATTTTCCTACCTGCTCTTTGTCAATTCCCTATGGCTGCCGCCAGTCGCCGCGGCTTGTGCTGTCGTGGCCACACTTACGCTTGGTCTGGCCGTATATTATTTTGTAGAAGGTCGCCAGCGCCAGCTCGTTTCGTCGTTGTTCGGTAACTTCGTTTCGGATCGGGTATTGCAGAATCTTATTGATAACCCCGAAAAGCTGAAGCGACTGGGTGGAGACCGGATGAATTGCACCATACTTTTCTCTGATCTCTCCGGCTTTACCGATCTGACGGAGCAGCTTACACAGCGCGACCAGGCGGCGCTTCTGGTGGATATATTGAACGATTACTTCACACAGATGAGCTCCTTTGTGCTTAACAGCGACGGCTATGTCGATAAATACATAGGCGATGCACTAATGGCAGTGTATGGCGTGCCAGATCCCACTCCGGATCATGCCCGGCGAGCCTGCTTTGCGGCTCTGGATTGCGTGGAGCGCATGAAGATTTTCGCGCCGCAGATTGAGTCGGAGTATGGGGTAAAGCTGTTCGCCCGCTATGGAATCAATACGGGCGATGCGGTGGTTGGCCTGATGGGCTCGCTGCGCAAGACGAACTACACGGTCATTGGCGATCCGGTAAATCTGGCCAGCCGTCTGGAAGGGGCAAACAAGCCGTTCGGCACAACGATCATGATAGGGGAGGAAACCTACGCGCAGGCGAAGGACGACATTGAGGTCCGGCCGATCGCCAATCTAATAGTAAAGGGAAAACTTACCGCCGTAAGGACTTACGAGCTTCTTGCCCGTAAGGGCCAGCTGACAGAGGAGCAGGCACGGGCACGGCAGTCTTACTGGGAGGCATTTGAAGCCTTTGGTCGTCGCGAGTGGGATTCCGCGGAAGCGGGCCTGCGCGAATCCATTCGCATTCTGGGCGAAGATCCGCTTAGCCAGGCTTATCTGAAGAGCATTGCGTACTATCGTAAGAACCCGCCGCCATCGGGCTGGCAGGGAATTTTCAAACTCGACGAAAAATAAATGACGGATAATCTGCAAGTTTATGCGTTCCGCCGCTTTAATCGTTATGTCTCGACTTTGTTTTAAACAAGCATACTGCCGGTCACACGTGGCAGTAGTTTTAGTCGTCGTTTTCTCCATCTTTAGTGTGCTGATGTTGCGGGCCGCGGAGGTGGGTGAAAAAGTTTTCGCCAAGAATGCGGGGGAAAAGCTGCTGGCTCAGCCGGGTCGTGGCGGTAAGGAAACAGGCACCATGGCCTTTCAGAAGGCCTACAGCGTGACGAAGAAGAGTACCTCTTATGTCTACGTGGAAGGTGATGTCAGCGGCTGGATCTACGAAGCGGCTGTCAGCACATCAAAGCCCGCGGGCCAGAACAACAGCGGCTTCTCCAGCACGGATACGGAAGCTGGTAAAAGCACCGCAAGTCTGGCGGGCAGGGGACTTTACCCCGATACGATTGCATACGCCGGCCGTACTGGTGGCAGCAATGCACTGGCCGATCTGGCCTGGATGATCAAGTTTAACGACAGCTCCCGCTAAGGCATTCCCATTTTTTATCCGGAGGACCCGTTCCTCTCTCTCCACATATGAGCCATTTTTTCTATAAATGCATGCTGCTTGGCGTTTGCCTGGCGACTGCTTCGGTACATCAGGGTTACGGTCAGATCCCGCTTAAAATTCCCGGTCTGGGCGGCGGCGGCGCTCCCCGGATTCCCGGCTTTGACAACTCAGGCGGCGGCAATGTTGATATCAGCAAGGTCGGCGAAGGTGTCAGCAAGCTCGTAAAGGGCGCGCTCGGTGTTAACCGCAACGAGGAAAACGTGATCGGTGAATCCGTTGCGCTGGAAATCATTCGCAAGAATGGCGGTATTTCCCGCGATGCCGCGATGACTCAGCGCGTAATCCGTATCGGCCGTTCGCTGACTCGCTATGCGGCTCGTGGCGGTGTGACTTATCGCTTCGGCGTGTTGAACAGCGCCAGCCCCAATGGCTTTTCGGCACCCGGCGGTTATATTTTTCTTACGCGCGGTCTGCTGAGCAAGCTGAAGACAGATGAGCAGATTGCGGCTGCCCTGGCCCACGAAATCTCTCACGTCATGCGGCGACATGCCCTGCGTTCGGTTTCCAAAGCCAACATGGCCGCTGGACTGATGAACCTGGGCTCCAGTGCTGTGGGTGCGGCGGGCGGTCCCAGCATCCCCGTCTTTGACAACGCGGTGGAAAGCATTGTTGTGCAAATGCTGAACAAGGGCTACTCCACCTCCGACGAATACGATGCGGATGCCCAGGCCGTGAAGCTGTTGAAAGACGCCGGCTACCGTCCCCAGGCCATGGCCGAAACGTTGATGACTCTGGATGCCGCGATGCCCACAAAGGGCAAGCTGGACTATCATCCGGAAACCAAGAATCGCATCGCCCGACTTCAAAAGAAGTAGCTGGCTGGAAGACGCCGCACCCGCACTTTTGGTTTGTAATAAGGGGGCGGCGGGTTTTCTTTCCTGGAGTATGGCGACTGCGTGAAATCATCGGGTTTTTGCGCAGCGCGGGCTTGCATTTGCGTGGGGGAATGCTTTTGTTGAGCTCCCCCGCGTGTTGCGTTGGCGCATGTGGGGTTTTGAGTTACGTTACTCTACCTTCCCACCCGCTTTTCGCTTCCTTGTAACGCCTGATGAAAGCTACTGACCTCCGCGGCATTTTAACCTACGTGCCTCGCTTCCGCGAACGCACGTTCGTCATCGCCCTGGATGGCGAGATTGTTGCGCTGGAAAACTTCCCGAATATTCTCCTGGATATTGCGGTACTTCGCAGCCTGAGCATCCGCATCATCATCGTTCACGGAGCCGCCTGGCAGATTAAAGAGCTGGGCGAGCAGACTGGCGTCAAGATCAGCAACTCGGACGGCACGGGCGTTACGGATGCCGAGACTTTGAAGGTAGCGCTGACAGCGGCCAATCGCATAACGCACGAGATCATGGAGGGCCTGGTGTCCAATGATCTGCGCGCATGCTACTCCACGTGTATAACGGCCCATCCGTTCGGCATCATCGGCGGCGTTGATCACCAGCATACGGGGCGCGTCGAGAAGATCGACATGGAGCTGCTGAATCAGCTATCCGAAAAGGATATTGTACCGGTTTTGCCTCCGCTTGGGCTGGATGGCGACGGGCACACGTTTCGCGTGAACTCTGACGCTGTGGCGCTGGAAGTGGCGAAAGCGGTGAAGGCCGTCAAGCTGATCTACGTCACCACGAACGGCGAGATGAAGCGTGGCGGCAAAGTGGTCAGCCAGATGTCCGTGTTTGAGGCTGAGGAGTACTACCGGCGTCATCGCTCAGAGATTCCGCCGGAGCTTGTCTCAAAGGTGGAGCATGCGACTAAAGCTGTACGCGAAGGCGTGCCGCGCGTCCACATTATCGATGGACGTCAGGACGAAGCGCTGCTGACAGAAGTGTTCAGCAACGAAGGCGTGGGAACGATGATCTACGCCAACGAATATCAGGCCATCCGCCGCGCCCTGAAAAAGGACGTGCGTAATATCATGTCGCTGATCAAGCCATCCATCGTGAACGAGGAGCTGGTAAAGCGCAGCCGTCCGTCGATTCTGGCGCAGCTGTCCGACTATTACGTGTTTGAGATCGATCGTAATATCGTCGGCTGTGTTGCCTTACATCCATTTCCCGAGCAGAAAAAGGCGGAACTGGCTTGTCTGCACGTCAGCGGAAATAACGAGAACCAGGGTATTGGCAACAAGCTTATGCTCTTTGCGGAAAACACCGCCCGGGACAAGGGCTTCCATGAGCTCTTTGCGCTTAGCACGCACGCCTTTAATTACCTGCAGCAGAAAGGCGGCTACCACGAAGGCACCCCGGATGATCTGCCGCCTTCCCGCCGCGAGAAGTACGACTCCAGCGGCCGTAACTCCAAGGTGCTGATCAAGACCCTGCAAAGCAACGGCAACGGCTCCAAGAAGTAAGT
>JBGGNE010000019.1:0-7625 GCA_041287705.1 Methylacidiphilales bacterium
GTGGCGCTGGTAAGCGTTCCAGACCAGGGCGAACTCTTTACAGGAATTTGGGAGAACCCGCAGTTTACCGGTGCGCGTGCCGTCGAACTCCTCATCGACCTCATACACCGGGGCGAATTTGGCGTTCCGGATGTCCGGCTTTTCATGCTCGTGGGCGGCTCCTGGAGAGATGGCAAGACGACGGTGCCGCAGACTTCACTGCCACCGCCTTCATAGCTGCGGGAATCGTGATCCGACACTCGCCGCAATGAAAGACAAAGACCATTTCCCCCGGCGAACGAGGGGAAATGGTCTTCGTAACTGTAAAGTGCCGCTACTGCTACTGCGGCTGACGATCCGGGCAAGCACTTGCGGCAGCATCTGATCTATTAACTGCCCGAAGCCGGCTTTTCCAGTGAAGGCGTAGCCCTGGCTGCCGCAGGCGTCACCTTTGGGGCGGGGGTCGGGGCTTTCAGACGGTCATCTGTGGGGTGATCTTTCGCGCTGCCTGTGTTTTCACGAACTTCTGCGATGAAGCGCAGGTCAAGGGCGTCGCGCTCCTTGGGGCGGGCGCCGGCATTGGCCAGAACACTCTCTTTTACGTCGCCTACAGGCATGATCTGCAGGTGATCCAGAGGCAGGGGGGATTCCTGGACGAAGGGCGAGGCTTCTGCAGATTTGCCGGGCGGTACTGTCGGCATTTCGGTCGTGTCGAGCGCGTCGGTGCCGGTAACCTGGTTGTCGCGCAGATAGACTTTGGTGCCGCTGTTGATTCCCTTTTTGTGGAAAATGGAGAGCTTCTTTTTCGTGTTCTTTCCGGCGATAATTACGTTGCCAATGTAGGAGACCAGGGTAGGACCGTAGTCCTCACGGGGATAGATCTGCAGCGCGCCAAAGCCGGGGTTGTAGGTCAGATTATTAACCACAATGGCATCCGCGCCGCCGCTGACTATAGGGTTGCGGTACTCGTTGCTGATAAACAGATTGCGCTGCAGCAGCACGTTCTTGATGTTCGGCCCTATGATGAGGCCCGCGGAGTGCATATTCTTGGGATGCAGCGAGTGCGAGAGGCCTTCGCCGATAATACAGTCGCGCACCACGTAGTCGTGATTTCCTGGTCCCCACATCTGCACATTCTCGTCCAGAGCCCACGCTATGGAGCAGTGATCCAGCAACACATTGTAGCCGGGATCTTTGCCATCCTCGCTGCCGTCCAGAGAGAATCCATCGCGGTTCTGCGGATCGAAGCCGGTAGGAAGCTCACCCACACGCAGACGCACATCGCGGATAATGATATCGTGCGAGCGAACGCGGATGCGATCGCCGATAAGCGTGATACCGGGTGAGGGAGCAGACGTGCCGTCAATCGTAAGAAACGGATTGCGGATAACAAAGTTCGTTTTAATCCAGATCTCGCCCGCTACCGAGAATTTGATAATACGCGGTCCCTTGGTTTCCACCGCAGCACGGAACGATCCGGGACCACTGTCATCCAGGTTGGTGACCATGATCACTTCGCCGCCCGCACCGCCTTTGGTGGGATAATCCGGCGATGATTTGGGGGGTGTTTCCGTTTGAGGCGTGGCTTCAACGGTTGTTGCTGCCGGTGCAGAGCCGGGTGCCTGGGCATGGGCGGACAGAAGCGGAAGCGTCATGGCGGCCATGGACAGCGCCGCCAGCGGCAGCGCCCAAAGCCTAAGCTGGGTGCGGATGTGTCGTGTTATCATGAAGAGATGGGGGTTGAACAGACTGGAGAGGAAAGCGGACGGAGGACGGCGGGCGGGAATGGTGAGGAGGAGAAATGAGCAAATGAGATGATCCAGGGCAGGCACACATGAATAATCATTGCCGCTTATGCTGACAAAGATGCGATGGTTTATTCATATAAATAGCGGCGACGTGTCTTATGCCATGTCGTTCACGGAGTGACGGGATAGCGGCTGATCACTACGGGCTGAGCTTGCGCACCAGCACAGACTGCACGCGCGTTACGCCGCCGTTTTGAACCAGCTCCACGATGCGTTGCTTGCGCGATTCCGCCAGAACACGGATGGTGCCCTGCGCATCCTGTTGGATGGACTGGCCGATGCTGTAGATGCTGAACACGCCGCTGCGCACCGAAGACAGATCCAGCGTCTGGCGCAGCACGGCTTCACTGGCCTCCCCGCTGTCGGCAACTCCTGCGAACTCCACGATTTGCGCGGGTGTCAGCAGAACATCGCTGGTTGTGGTAACGCCATACGTCTTGCCCTTGTTGCCCAGTGCATTGGCCAAAGTTCGTGTGCGAATGTTGGCCGCTATTTCATCGGTCTGCGCCGAAGTAAGAGGCACCGAGGCGCCTTCCTTCGTTACATTGGCCAGCAGCGCGTTGAGTGGTATGCTGCGAATGGGCGAAGAAGTGCCGTCCGAGAAAGGCGCGAGAATGCTGTTAAGATTGAGCAGGCCGCCCCGACTTCCATCCAGGGGGCGCACGATAGCGGTTTCCGAAGGCGTGGCCGGCACGATCGGGGCGCAGAACAGATCGAGCAATGCCCAGTCGGGGAATGTGGTGCTGGTCTCCTTCTGCGGCTGAAGTCGCAGCGTCCGCCAGGGTACGCTGGGTTCCGTGTAGCAGCACGTACCGGTATGTACCCAGCCCAGCTCGGCTACGGATTCCACCCTGCCCAGCAGATTGCCCGGGCTTCCCTTTTTGGGCGGCATCTTGGCCGTGGGAGTGGTTACGACGGTGCCGCCTGAGTCGGTATCCTGCTGAGGGCCGGGATAGGCCTTTACCGGCGTGGCATTTACGCTTCCATAGGTGTTGGAGCGCTGTGTCCAGTCCTGGTAATGCTTGCCTGTAAAGGGATCGATCGTGCTGACCGTACTGATAAATTCCGGTGGCAGCTCCAGCATGGGAAATGGCACGGGATCCACATCATAGCTGATGAAAGCCAGGCCAGTACCGTTCAGATACATCGGTGCAACTGCGGCCATGGGATGGCCGGACTGACCTATCAGCACACGCAACGCCATTCTGGCGGGACGCTGCGCCTTCTTGAATCCGCTCGCCGCGGCGACGGAAAGTGCCTGCTGATAGACGGTGATCTTACGATACGTTCCTTCTTTTAGCACTGTGTCGCTGCTGTCCAGGTAGGCGCCGGTATCATCAGGCGTGCCGGGGGCTGGGCCGCCTTTGATGGGTACGCTGTTTATCACGTTGGGGAAAGCCGCTCCAGTGGGAAGAGGGCTCATCAGCGCATTGGCCATCTGCACCGTAAACTGACAGTTTGCCAGATCAATCGAGCCCGCACCCGCAGGCAGATGTACCTCCACAATATACCGCACGCCGTATTGCCCCGGGTATGGCTGCACGCTGGTGTAGTAGGTTCGCGAAATCCAGATGCCAATCTCCGTAATCTGCGGCGCTCGAGTGGTGCCCAGGTAGTAGTCGCCGCTGGTGTTGGCGATGCGATTGCCGGAGGTCGTGCTGTTGAGCCGCACCGCAGTGGCCTGTTTGTGGCGTATGGGATCCACAATCTCCTGGGAAGATTCCTTGCTGCGCACGTACTCCAGAATATTTGCCGCGATCTGCCACGCCCATTCCAGGCTGGCGGCGGAGCTGGAAGCCGAGTACTTGCTGGTAAAGGTAACCCCGGGGCATACCGGCCAGTTGTTGCGATCCATTCGCAGCACAATCTTCTTCAGCAGGTTATCCACCTTAACGAAATCGATGTTGTCCACGTTGCCTGGATCCAGATTGTCCGACTTCAGGATATCAAAGTACTCCGCGTTGCCTGCCAAACTCTTCTGAGTGGTCAGCATAATGCGCTTCTCGCCAAACATGTTGAGGTCCGGCGAGTGAGAGTAATGCGTCAGGCTGTCCACGTTCTGCTCGGCTGTCGTGGCGATATCCGTGCCCGCCTGTCGTATATCCAGCGGTGAGTTGAAGAAATGCTTATCCGTACGGAACTGCTGGAGTGCGCTGCATGAGGTTTGGCCAAAGATCTCCTTCAGTTCCACACGGGAGGGGTGGCACAAGGCGTTGGTATTCCCAGCGTCGCGGGTCCACGCCGTGTTGGCGTTTATCTTGGTGGACTCATCATCGGTCCAGAACGCCATGCGGCCCGTTATGGGGTTAGTGGTATTGACCACAGGCGCTGTGGATCCACTCTCATACGTGCCGTTTTTGCGGACGTAGATCCACTTCACGTTCATCGCGGCGTTTGTGGAAAACATTGCGGCGGGAATCAGCAGGTTGCGGGTGGGATGCTGAAGCATGGCGGGATTCAGATCCACAGCTTCATCCACTGTTGCTGCCGGAGTTGCTGCGCCCGAATGCAAATCTACAACGGTATCCAGCGCGAGAGGATTATTTGTGCTTGATGTGACCAGCCGGCCCGGTTGCGACACCCAGACGCGGGTGCCTGAGGTTCCTGCTTTCAGCCGTGCCACCGCCACGTCTTCTGCTTCCCTGGCCAGCATATCCGCACGAACTCCTTCATAGTGCAGGCGCGAGGCGGTTACCTCCATACGCGTGGCGGTAAAGAGGCCGATGGCCAGCAGCGTAATCAATACCACCATGCCAAGAGCAAGAACCAGCGCGGAGCCTTGATCCTTTCCGTTTGCACGGGAGCGACCGTGCCAGCGTGGGCGAGAGATCCTGGCACGAGCCTGATGAAATAAGAAGTGCGAAGCCATAGTAAAGATCCTCGGGATCCACCAAGAAGAAGTGCTAAGTCTGGAGAAGAAAGTCCGACGTCACGCCGGCTATCTGTAATTGCTGAAATTCACCACCGTGCTGACATAGCTGCAACCGCTGCGCAGCCCGGCGGGCAGTTGCTGAATGAACTGCGCGGGCGTCGTCGCTGTGCTGTTCAGTGTCCGAATCGTCGCCACATCCGCCGCCGTCAGCCGGCGCGCCGTGGAGGAATCAATCAGCACCAGCGAAACCTCCGCATAGGCAGGCAGCCGCAGTGCTGTCCGGGAGTTGCCCGCATAGGCAGCACCAGACGAAGTCCGCGCATCCACCCAAAGACCCACCACGTTCTCCAGAAACAGACCGCGGTAGCGACTGGCTTTATCGGCGGGCGTTACCTCTGCCAGCAGGGTGTCGGTAATCCAGGCTTCGGGGTTATTGTAGATCAGATAATTGGCATCGCCGGGGTTGACGAAGTAGCGGCACAGGGAAGCTTGGGTTCCGCTCCAGCGCACAAAATAGCCTACTTCCGCCAGATCTCCATGCGTAGTGTCCGTGGCTATCGGCGCCTGCCAGAACACGGCGTCGCGATTGAAATGAGCGCCGCTGCTCAGACTGGTCGGGTTGATGACAAACTGCAGTCCGGGCCGGACGCTGTCCGCGGGGTAAACGGTCTGGCGCATTTCCGACGCCATAAAGTCCAGCATGGCCCGCGCCCGCTGCCGGTGCTGATTCTGGCTCTCTGTCAGCGCCCACAGCTTGCTGCCCTGTCCAGCTATGCCCATCATTACCAGCATAAACACGCTCAGGATGGCGCACGCCACCATCAGTTCCACCAGCGTAAATGCGGCGGTTCCGGCGGTGGTAGCAACACCAGCGGTGCGGCCGGTATCAGTCTTTGGGCAGCGTGGCATATATGGCGTTCGTGTTTTTGCGGGAGGCGGCGGGCAGCGACGCCGGCCAGGTAAACTGCATGCACAGACGGCCCAGATTGGTCGAAACCGCCGCAATCTCGCTCTGCGGCACGGTGGTAAGGGAAATATCGCAGGCGTATAGTGCAGATGCCGAATTGGTGGTCGGCTGGCCCTGTGCATCAAAGAACAGCGTGGCAGGCAGCGTAAAGTTGGTACGGCCCTGCACATCGCTCAGCACTCGGCTGGCGGCGCCGGCAATGCTGGTGTAATCCCGCGCCTGCTGCCCCGTGCGGATGCCTACGCTAAAGAGGCTCAGAATAGCCAGGAGACAGAACGAGGTGATCGATATCGCCAGAATCATCTCCACCATACTAAATGCCGGCGCCAGAGTGACGCTGGACCCTTTATGGGGATGGGGAGCTGTGCGCCACTGTGAAGACAGAAAGGTAGGGGAGATGCGATTCATGGCGTTGCTTGGCGCGATTGTTCAGATCCGGATGTCAGTTCCTGACATTCACACGATAAAACCAGGTTGGTAGCTTTGGGCCCTGAACAGCGCCTCACGCCTCCACAGCATCCAGCATGACGCTGGATTCGGCACTGGCTAGGGCCGGTCTACTTTGGCGATGCCGGTGTAGCGATTGATGATGACGTCGTAGTAATTGACGCTGTGGGCTACAGGAGCCAGCTTGCCATCCACCATCATGCCGGGCACCAGCCGAAGAATCTGCGGTTCCGTCGCCATACCGGTCGATTCCGCCAGACCGCCCGCCGGGGTAAAGATCTGGTAGGCGCATTCTGACGAGCTCACGGGCAGCCCGTTGCAGGGCGGCAGATTCAGCGCCACGGAGAGCACGGGTTGCGACGTGGCGAAATCACTGCTCTTGGCGGCATCCACCAGCACGCCTTCCGGCAACTGCATCCAGGGAAGCAGGGGCTGCCACGTGCCGGAGCCGGGCGCGAGTTCCACGAGAGTAAAAGTGCGGTTGTTCCAGCTATCTTTCTTGTTCTGGATAACCACGAGCGCCGTCAGTACGCCGCGCGACATCGAGTTCTGCCGCGCCTGCTGCGTCATATCCACCACCAGGTTGCCGCCTGCCACCAGTTGCCGCGCGCGTCCGTTCTGAAATGCCGGAAGCACCAGAGCGCTCAGCACAGATATAATGGCGACAGTCGCCATCAGCTCAACAAGCGTAAATGCCGCCGAGGAGAACGACCTGCGCCGAAGAAGATGGAGCGTGCGAATCATGATTGCAATAAATAGCCAACTGCCGCGCTGTGGCAAAGTAAGCTAATTTTATACAAATAAACTGGGGGAGCGATACACCCGCAACCTTGCGGAGCCCCACCACCACTATGGCAATAATTCGCGCTAAAGCAATCAGGGGAAATGAGAGATATCAGGAGAGCGGCCACTCCGCTGCGGAGACGAGGATGTGTTGCTTTTTGCGGGACGTGCGCGGTTCCCTGCGGTAGCGTGGCGTGCATGGGCACAATTCCCTCTTTTGCAGTCGCGGGTGGCGCGCGGAGTTCTATCTGCGCATCGCCCGGGATCTGCCGGAGCTGTTTCCCCTGGCCGGCGTAGTGGCGCGCAGGCCGGAGGTACGGGATCGGCTGGCGCGGGAATGGAACGCACCGGTCTTTTCCACTGTGGAGGAACTGCTGGAGCGCACTTCTCCGGGATTCATTGTGTCCAGCGTGCCCTGGGCGGCTAATCTGCCGCTCATCGAGTCGCTGAACGACAGCAGCCGCACTGACGGCGGTGTGCCCGTGCTGTCGGAAACACCCATCGCGCCGGAGTTGGATAATCTCCGCAAAGTAGCGGCGCTCGTGAGGGCCGGAGCCCGCATTCAGGTGGCGGAGCAATACATCTTTCAGCCGCTGCACGCCGCCCGGCTTGCGCTTATTGCATCCGGAAAACTGGGGCCGGTGCGTGAGGCCAACGTCTCCGCCGCGCACGGCTATCACGGCATTAGTCTGTTGCGGCACTATCTGCAGGCCGGTATGGCTCTCCCGAAGATACGGGCCAGAAGAGTGACATCGCGCATTGTGGCGGG
>JBGGNE010000020.1:0-11686 GCA_041287705.1 Methylacidiphilales bacterium
GGCAAAACCGCGCAAGCAGTTGGCATGGGCCAACTTGCAAGTTGATAGCAGGTTGTGGAAAAACAAAGCGAACATATTGCGCATCACGCAGTTAATTAACTTATTGAGACGTAGCGGAATGTCTGTGATTGCGCAACAGCAAACCCAAATGGTTATTAGGAGTCGGAGACTCCTCAGGCGATAATTTTCAGGGCTTTGCCTTACTTCCCACCGGAGGCTCAAAAACGGAATCGGGCTGCGGCTCGATCTTATAATTGGAGAACTCCATCGTGATAATCTGCGGCGTGCCACGGGCAGTGGGTGTTTCGGCTTCTATCTTAAGAGGGCACTGTGTTTCAGGGTCTACCCAGTAATGGAGCTTTTCAGTTGCATTGGCGGCTGTCGTGAACTGGTACTTATCCACATTCCTTGTGTTAAGCGGTTCCTGCCCGGTCTTTTCCCAGTTGCCAATGGCGGGAAGCCCAAACATCAGTTTGCTTAGGTCTTTACTGAAGGGCGCTTCTGTATACCGATTTTCTTTGTAATAAAGGTCGTACTGCTTCTTGATGTCCTGGCGCAGGATTCGTGTCTGCTTACCAACAGGGGATTCTGCATCACTGCGAAATTTTTCCTTACTCACAAACATGGTTGCCTTCACTACATTACCGGAGGCAAGAACTGTCACATTCACCGAAAACTGTTCAGGCATGGTAAACGGCGGAGGAGTGCCTGCCGGGGACTGAGCCCGGGCGTCAGGCGACAGAGCGCCAGCCAGAACAGAGATCAAAATAATAAGCAGGGAAGCGCATGCCGATTTCATGTAACTAAAGCATGTCCCTGTTTATGTACAAAGCAAGTGCGTTTGTTCCGGGCTCTGTCAGTTAATCATCTTTGCGGTACTCCACGGCACCGTACTCGCTCCATGTAAAGATAATACGTTCCGGGTTGACCACACGCAGCTTGCCGGGCACAAAGCGCGGGTTGCGGAATTCTTCTTCGGCGATCTGACCCATGCCCTCGCCGGTGGCAAGGCTGGCCTTCCATGTAATCTCCTCGGCCGGCACGTAGTCATCGCCGGTTATCTTGATCGCAACCACTTCATCCCCCGTCTGCTGGATGCGGATTACCTCGTCAAAGTGGCCCTTGTAATGGCCGATCCATTCCCCGGTAAGGTTGGGTTTGGGCTTTAGCTCCGGATCATGCCTTTTGCTCATAGGAGGTAGGACGATATGGCGTCTTGGCGTTGCAATGCAGTTCGTTGCTATACCTTACGACGAAGCAGTGGGGCCGTCTTTGCGAAAAGGCTTAAATTCGTGATCTTTCGGCTCCTGAAGCTCTTGAGATGCCGGAGGCGCGGCTGAGGCGGGACGACGCGGAGGCAGGCTGCGGGGACGCGCGGTATCGCTCTGGGCCAACGGCACGTAAGGCGAAGAGCCAGCGCCGCCTGACTCTCCGAAGCTGTATGTTGCAGGATGAGACGTACGCGCCGGGTAATCGTAAGCGGGCCGATAGGACGAGGGACCGACACTGCCGCGTCCGCGTGAACCGGGTAGTCCTGCGCCCGGATTGCTATTGCGGTCTTCTCCACCGACTTCCTGCTGCGTATCGCTGATGATTCGCTGGAAATCCATCAGGACACCGGCCAGATAATCGGTTTGCTGATTCAGATCCAGCTCCGAGCTGGCGGCTTCTTCGGCGCTGGCCGCGTTGCTCTGCGTTACTTTATCGATCTGGGCAAGGGCCAGATTTACCTGATCCACACCCTGGCGCTGTTCCTCGGATGCCGCGGCGATTTCCGCCACCAGATCGTCCATGCGACGGATGCGCACCACGATCTCGCTGAACGTGTTGGAGACACCGGAACCCAGCGTTACAGCCCGTGTGTTCTGCTGAACAGACGCTTCAATGTGATCCGCCGTTTCGCGAGCCGCTTCTGCGGTACGCTGGGCCAGATTTCGCACTTCTTCGGCAACGACGGCAAAGCCCATACCAGCCTCGCCCGCGCGTGCTGCTTCCACGCTGGCGTTTAGTGCGAGAATGTTGGTCTGGAACGCAATTTCATCGATGGTGCGAATGATGCGGCTGCTGCTGGTGCTGGACGTTTTCATGCTTTCCAGCAGCTGGCTCATTTCCTGCAGGCGCAGATCGCCGTTCTCTGCGGTGGAGCGCGTCTCGGTCGCAAGACCGTTGGCTTTGCGGGCGTTCTCAGAGTTACGCCGGGCGACGCCGCCCAGTTCTTCCAGGGACGAGCTGATTTCCTGAAGAGAGGCAGCGAGCTCTGGCGCACCCTGCAGCAGGGTGTGGCTGCTGGCAGTTACCTGACCCAGCGCGGACGTGGTAAATTCCACATGCTGCATCAGGCTGGTGATGAGGTTGTTGATTCGATGGCGCAGCCAAACCAGAATGATAATGGCCAGAAAGATAGTAACAACAGCAGCGGAAACCGAGATGAAGACGATCCAGCTGCGCGCCGAATTCATGCGGTCATCCAGGCGAATGCGCGCGTCGGTTCCCAGCTTTTGCGAGATGTTAGAGATCGCATCGCTGGCCTTAAGAAACTCGACCTCCATGGCTTCCGCGGTGCGAGGCGCGTTGACAGCAGCCGGGCGGCTGTTGGAAACCGCCACCGGATATTGGACAAGGGTGCGCATCCCGATGTCATCGAAGCGCTGGCCGCCTTTGCTCATGGCGGAGCGAAAATCCTGGAGCGAACGCTCGTAGTCGCGCACCAGATTTGTCCAGTTGCGGGAGGTTTCCGTTAATGGCCGTTCCTCCAGCGCATTTCGCAGCGCGGAGCTGTACAGCACACCGGTAAGGCGGGAAATATTGGCCACGGCCATCTGAGCAGGTTCCGTGGAATCGCTTGCCAGCGAGTAAACATCGGAAGCGCCGGAGTAACCGACCCAGGCGAGCCCGGAGATCATGAGGACTACCGCCGTGCAGGCTACAATAAGTTGGGCCTGAAGCCGCATTTTGGATAAAAAGGTCATGCTGAGGGAAAGTCGAAAGTCGTTCCAGGATAACAAGCTGTTCAGTTAAGGTCCATTAAAGTTGTCAGGAGTTTTAGCGCCTGTGAACAGAGCGGATTCGGGCGATCCGAAGTCACTTCTTGTCTTGTTATATAACGGGAGAAACGGGTTGCGGCGGGGGAGGCGGCAGATCCGGCGATCCGGATCCGGAAGATGCCGCGGATTCCTGGCCGGATGATGGCTGCGATGCTGATGAAGGCAGGGGAGCTCCGGCTGTCATTGCTCTCGCATTTACATCTTCCACGACATCCGCGGTCATAATGCGATCGACATCCAGGATCACGCGAATGGAGTTGCGCACTTTGGCGACACCGACGACAAATTCCGGGGTCAGCTTACCCCCAAAGTAGGGGGCGGGCTCAATTGCTTCCGGGGGCAGCGTTACTACTTCATCCGCGGAATCCAGGATGAAGCCCATAAGCGCCGTCGAACCGCTGGGCAGTGTGACCTGCACGGTGCCAATGCAGGTGCGGTCGTGCAAATCCGCCTCGGCCAGCTCGAATTTCAGGCGCAGATCGATAACCGGCACCACCTTGCCGCGTACATGAATGATGCCCCGCACATAGGATGGCATTTGCGGAACCTGCACGATATCGACCAGCAGCAGGATTTCCCGCACGCGCAGGATGGAAATGGCGTAATGCTGTTGTCCCAGTCGGAAGGCCAGATATTTATTGCGAGCATTGGCCGGACCTGCCAGCCCCGTCTTGGGGGCCGGGTTATTGTGCGGGGCGGTGATCATTCTGGGGAAAGTTGAGTGGGCCGAGGCCGGGCCTGCAGGAGAGCTGTTGCGATTAATGTGCGAAGAAGGCGACGAAAAGCTCAGCTTTATGGCTTAGCGCCAAGTGAGAAGAAACGCAACTAAATGCCAATGCAGGGAGGTTAGGGAATAGGTGGTAAGCACTCCTTTACAGAAACAAATAGAAAAGAGTGGGATTGCATTTTTTTGACAATGAAATGTACACTAAGCGTTAGTTCGTCAATTTAAAATATTTATCTTGCTGCCGGCAACTTTTTTCTCTACACAAGAGCTTACGACATCCGATATACGGTTACGCTTACGCGAGGTATTAAGGATGACTGCCAGGGTCCCGCGGTTCTGCTTCACGACGCAACCCGCTATGAATTCCAACTGCGCCCAATGCCGATATTTCGCCAGGCATGTCTTTCCAGGCATGCTGGAGCACTATTCAGGCTTTTGCCGAAAGCCGATGGAGCGTCCCCAGGAACTCACGGGAACATTTTGGCCGATGGTGAAATCAGAAGACGCCTGCTGCCAGTTTCAGGTTAAATCGCTCAATTCTGTGGAGCTGACCCCCATCGTTTCGTCGCCGGTTACAGTAACCACCATTGTTTCCGAAGCTGACCGCCCTCTCGTGGTCCGCGGTATCCGTCGCACACCTCCCGCCCGCATGGGCTCGGGGACGTTTCAGCCTGTAGGGTGAATCGCGGGGGATTGGTTCAGGCCAGGGGTTGGCGGCTCACCAGAACTTCTGGATGCAGGTATGCTCTCGTAGTTTCTCCATCCATTCGTCCTGCAGTCGTGCTTTCTCCTTTTCCTCCTTTATGATGAGCGCCGACTGCTCTTCGTCGGAACGATTGCCCTGCGGAATCATGTTGGCCGGCTGGCCCAGGTTCTTATAGCTCATTGCCGAGACGATAAACTGACGTCGAATGATTTCGATGTAATCTTCCAGGGTCAGGTTATTAGTACCTAGCTCGCGAATGAAGGCTCCCCGGTCGCCCTCGAACTTATCATTCACGACGCGCTGAACGTGATCCAGCATGGCAACTTCCGGTATCACAGCTCCCAGGACGTCGTCGAACTCCTGGATCATCATCTCCTTGTTTATCAGAGAGTCCAGCGTAGCGGTTCGTAGCTCGCTGATCTTGTCCATCAGCTCATCGAAGCTCCAGCCATCCTTGGTGGCCTGCTCGCGCATTCGCTGTTCTGCAGACTCCGTTACACGCAGCACTTCCCGGTTGGTAATTCCCTTGTGGTTGACTGTTGCGGCAAGGCCGTCCGGGTTGGCGGTGAGCAGATCCGCCTGCTCAGGGTTGGCGGCCTGGACCATTACAGGGCTCATGCCCGTTTCGGCAAAGCAGGCCATCACGCCATAAGCTACTGTCATGCAAAGTAAAGAGGCTATTCTGTGGTGCACGGGAAATAAGCTATGCATGAAGCTCCTGTCGTCAAATGGAAATTATACGTTGTCCTATTCTGTGTGTGATGGATGGAGCTCTCGCGCTACTGCTTCCGCCGCCATCTTGCCGCTCAGCAATACCAGCGGAATACCGCCGCCGGGATGGGTGGTGCCGCCACAGCACCAGACGCGCGCATCGCTTCGCATCCGCATTGGCGGACGGAAGAGCGCCGTGCCGATGCTGTGCGAGGCCCAGCCGTAGAGCGAGCCCTGCCAGGTCAGGTCACGTTCTGCGAAGTCTTTGGGCGTAAAGATCTGCTCTTCCTCAATATGGCCGCGCAGTCCGGTGAGTCCCATGTGTTCCAGGCGATCCAGAATGACATTGCGGTAGCGCTGCTTCTCGGCTTCATCCAGCGGCTTTTCATCCGGCCAGGCGGGGGCATTGATCAGCACGAAGTAATTGTCGCGTTCGGAAGAAGGCAGCGGACCCGGAGCCGACGAAATGCGGGCGGGATCGGTTCGTGCCGAGATCGAGATGTAGATGGTAGGCTGCGAGGGAAGCTGCTTACGGTCAAAGATATCCGCGAATTCGCGCGGGTAGTCGTCCGAGAAAAAGATGTTATGGTGGCGTAGCTGCGGGTAGCGATGGCGCACGCCCAGGTACAGGATGAAGCCGGAGCATGAGAGCGGCTTGCTGCGAATCGAATTCAGCTCTTCAGGCGACGTCAGGGATCGCAGGAAAGTGCCTCGGGCCGTAAGCACGTCGGCGTTGCAGATCAGCGCATCAACTTCCGCCCAGCGCCCGCTTGTCGAGGTAATGGTGCCGCCGCTGGGCTCGGCAACGGCTCCGAATAATCCGGAGACGCTGCTCGGGCGATGAGACGGCGCAAAGTCTGCCGCAGTCTCTCCAAAGCGAAACACCACACCCATCTCGCGCGCCAGCTTCTCGATTTCCCGCGCTATGCTGACCAGCCCGCCGCGCGGATACCATGCGCCAAACTCTGCCTCCACGTAGGGGATGATATTGAAAGTGGCCGGGGTCTGGTAAGGAGACGAGCCGTTATACGTGGCAAAGCGGTTGAAAAGCTGCTGAAGAAAAGCGTCGTCCGAAGGGTGCTCTCTGTTCCAGGGTGATTGCCGGAAAAAGCGCCGCACCACCTGCGCCATGTTCTGAAAGGTGGCCACCTTGGGCAGATGCCGCAGCTTGGGCAGATTCTGCAGAGTAAACGCGCGCCAGAATTCCTCTGGCGGGTGGTTCAGATAGGCCTCGCCACTTAGCTCGTAAATGCCTTCCGCATAGCGCAGGAAGGCTGCCACGTCCGGACGTTTCCAGAACGCTTCGTCTTCATCGACATGATACACCATGCCGCCCCCGGAGCGGTTCTGGCTGTAATCCCAGAAATACCGGCACGCTGAGGGCAGGCGAATCAGATCCAGGCGCTCCGTCAGCTCCACGCCGCAGAAACTGAAAAGCTCGCGCAGCACGTGCGGCATGGTGACGAGCGAGGGTCCGGTGTCCCAGGTGTAATCGCCCAGGCGCAGCTCCCGTAGTTTGCCGCCGGCGATTTCATTCTTTTCCCAGATCTCGACGCGGTGACCCATACGGGCCAGGCGCGCCGCTGCGGCCATTCCGCCGAGACCCGCGCCCACCACCACGATGTCGGCCTGCTTCATTCAATACGTCCGGATACTCCGCGCCTCAGATCTTCGTGATTTCAGGCTTGATCTCGGGATCTTTGGTCGGGTCCTTTGCGGGTTCCGTCGAACCGGGCGGCACCAGGTTCGTGACGCTCACAATCGTGCGGTTGAACAGCGTGTGCAGATTTCCTTCCGCCGAACGGATCTTCACGACACGAAGGCCGACGTCTTCCACCGTGCCAGTATAGTCGCCGATCTTCACATAGTCGCCCACGTGAATCTGATCCTCAAACAGGATGGAGAATCCGGTAATCATATCCTGCACAAATCCCTGCGAGCCAAAGCCTACGGCACCGCCGATTACCGCCGTACCCACCGCCAGCGCCTCGGGCGGAATTCCCCACAGCACCAGGATATACATCAGGGCTGCCAGACCCACCGCATACCGCGCCACGGACAGAGCCAGACTCTGGAACGTGCCAATCTTCTTGATGGCGCTGGGCGTATTGATCTTCGAGGTGAGCTGCTTCGTCGACCTGTTGATAAAGCCCTCAATGATGGACAGCGCAATAATGCCCACCGAAACGTAAAGAGTGGTAACCGCAACGTTCTCGGAAAGTCTCAGCACCGCCAGCTTGATCGGCTCCAGAAACCGCATGAAGCGCGAGTAAACGTCGGTATTCCCGGCGTCCGCAGACTGCTGGGCGTTCATCGCTGCTTCCCCCACTGCCGCCATAGCGGTATGAGAACTTAAAAGCAGTAGAAGAGCTAATAGCAAAAGCGCGCCGCATACAGCACGGCCGCCTGGGCGGGTGGAGATCCGAAATTTAGAGTCCAGCGTCACGTTGGTGGCTTGCATGCTCATGAACGTTGTTTATAATGGCGCCTTCTGCACAACGCACCTCTTAAAACAGGGGCTGCCCATCTTTTTCGGGCCGGCGTTGCTATTGTCACGCCGGTTGCGCAGCATATCACTGCATTTATTTGCCGGGCGCCATGCCCAGGCGGATTAATTCCAGAACTCACTTACCCGATTCACCTCTAAGGATTCACTCCACCAACAGGCTCCCATCCGCCACTCTCGCAGGGCGGCGGCGGATACTGAACTTTACAAAATGAAGATTACCGTTGTAGGCGGCGGCTTCGTCGGATCGACGACAGCGCAACGTTTGGCAGAAAAAAATCTCGGCGACGTCGTCCTGCACGACATCGTGGAAGGAATGCCGCAGGGCAAAGCACTGGACATGATGCAATCAGCCTGCCTGGAAGGCTTTGATTCGCTCGTAACCGGCACCAACACCCCCGCGGACTACGAAGGCTCCGACATCGTAGTGATCACCAGCGGTCTGGCCCGCCAGCCCGGCATGAGCCGCGATGATCTGCTCGTCAAGAACGCGGAAATTGTGGGCGGCGTGGCGGAGAACGTGAAGAAGTACGCCCCCAACGCGATTGTCATCGTCGTCAGCAACCCGCTGGACGTGATGACCTACCTAGTCGGCGCCAAAACGGGCTTCCCCAAGAACCGCGTGATGGGCATGGCCGGCGTGCTGGACAGCGCCCGCTTCCGCTGTTTCATCGCGATGGAACTTGGGGTATCCCACCAGGATGTCGACGCGATGGTTCTCGGCGGTCACGGCGATGATATGGTGCCGCTCGCCCGCTTCTCCACCGTCAGCGGTATCTCCATCGAGACGCTTATCTCCAAAGAGCGCATTGACGCCATGGTGACCCGCACTCGCAACGGCGGCGCGGAAATCGTGAAGCTGCTCCAGAAGGGCAGCGCGTACTACGCCCCCAGCGCCGCTGTCGCCCAGATGGTGCAGAGCATCGTCCGCGACGAAAAGCGTATTCTGCCCGTAGCCGCCTGGTGCACCGGCCAGTATGGTATCAATGATCAGTTCGTCGGCGTCCCTGTCGTGCTCGGCAAGACTGGTATCGAGAAGATCATCGAACTGCCTCTGACCGATGACGAACTCGTCGCCCTGAAGGCCAGCGCCAGCCATGTAGAAGGCAGCGTCAGCAAGCTCGGTTTGTAAGACGAAGAGCCGGTTTCGCCAGACTGCCTGGTCTGGCGAAGTCCATCCGGCGAGTCCTATTTTTTAATGCCGAAGCGTTCTGTCAAAGTGAACGCTTCGGCATTCTGTTTCCAAAGGGGCAGTCCTCTACGAAACCTTATCAGGCGACTTTCTGCGGGAAGGTACAAAGTGCTAAACTTTGTCGTTGCGTTAAATACAGCATTGGAGAAGGATCTTCGTTGTCAGGCCATTGTCGTTTTATGAGATCCCTTACTCACCTTGTTGCTCTCCATGTTTTGTTGCTTATGGCTTCATTGACTGGACTTACGCTGTCCATGGCCAGGGCGGCGGAAACGCGGCTGGCAGTCGTGTTTTCCGGCGGGCATGATACTGATCCGCGCGATCGTGGACGACCGGTGAATCTGGTGGCAGCGGCCCTTGGGGTGACGTCCGAGGTGTTTCGCGAAGCGTTCAGCGGCGTGACCCCCGCGCGCCGCGACGGCGGACCTACCCGGGAGGAAGCGCGGAGCAACAAGGCGGCACTGATGAAGGTGCTTTCTCCTCACGGCGTGACCAACGAGCGGCTCGACGAAGTGTCCAATTACTACCGCTACAGGCGCGAGCGCGGCGAGATGTGGCGGAACACTGCCGCCCAGGCCGAAGCCGTCTTTGAAAACGACGTGCTGAAGCGCATTGAGATCAAAGAAGCCGGTGCAGGCTACAGCTCCCCGCCCGTGGCGACCATTGAGGGCAAGAAGAACCTCCAGCTGAATGTAACGTTGACCTTCGACAAGGACCTGAAGAAGAACGGCTCGATTGCCAAAATCGAGGCGGCACCGGCAGCTAAATAGGGTGACGAACAGATTAGGTTCTCAATCCCATTTTCACATTTCCCGCCAATGCCTCGGAGCTAAATGCTCCGGGGCATTTTTTGTTGTCAGAATGAGGCAGATTTTTGCGACGTGATTAAGTGTGACGATATTCCGTAAAAGCCCCAATAACTGCCTGAAATGAAAGTTGTTATACAAGTATTTAACTTTTTCTTGACTTTTTACGCGAAAAACAATCAAATGCGCCTCATGCCATGCAAAACACTCCGCTTACTTACGGTTTTACTCCTTTTTGCAGCGCCGCTGTCCCCGGCGCTTGCCGAAGGTCTTCAGGATCAATATCTGAAGATCTACATGTCTATTCAGGAAGCTGAAAGGCTTGAGACTCAGGGGCAGAAAGGAACCGCTTATCGCCGTTACCAGGAATCGTACAGCCAGCTCGATTCTATGGCGAAGAAGAACCCGGATTGGGAAAAGGTGATCGTGCAGTATCGGTTACGCTACGTCCGCAGCAAGCTCTCCAGCCTGCGCGGCGCAAAAGATGCGACGCCGAGTGCCGGCACCAGCATGGCCGCGGCCCCTCAACAGCAGCCGCAGCGCACAACAACAACCGCGCGTACTGCCCCGGCGCCCGCTCCCCAGCCTCAGGCTGAAGCCGCCACTTATGAGTATACCTCGGTGAATACCGGCGGACTCTCCCGCAATCACATTACGGGCAGCAGCAGCTCATCCATCAGCAAAAACCGTGGCAGTGGCGCCGAGCGCTACAGCACCGGCAGCGTCGCGACCGGTTCGCTGCGCCAGCAGATCGCCGAACTCCAGGCCACCGTAGCCGACCTTCGTACGAAGCTGGGCGGTGCAGTGACGGAAAGCCAGGATCTTCGCCGCAAGCTGGCCTACACGAATAAGCTGCTGGCCGATGCCAAGGCGAAGCGCACGGATGCGAACATGACCGCTCTGCTGGCTGAAAATGCCAGCCTGAAGGAAAAGCTGACCGCCGCCGAAGGCCAGATCAAAGAACTGACCAGTGGCGATGGAGATCCTAACAACGCCAGCGTTGCCCAGCTTCGTGCTCAGCTCAAGACAATGCAGCAGCAGTTGACCGCCAGCGAACAGGCTAACGAAACCTTCAAGAAGCAGAATGCCGAACTGCAGACTCAACTGACCGAAGCGCGTCAGCGTCTGTCCGAGAGCGAGCAGCGTATTGCCACTACGGGTGCAGGCAGCAATCCCGAGCTGGTGAAGGAAAACGAGGCCCTGCGTTCTATTGTGCAGCGCCAGATGCAGGAGCAGGCCCGCCGCGATCTCGCCGCCCGTCTTGCCCGCGATGAGATGAAGCGTCTGAAGGTCGATTCCGATGTGCTGAAGCAGCAGGTCGATATCCTGGGCTCGCCTCTGGTTGCGCTGAGCGATGAAGAGCTCTCCATGTTCCGCAGGCCCGGCACCGGCGCTCCCGGCGGCAGCGGCAATGTGCTGGCTCATCAGTTGAGCCCCGCTCGTCCGACGGCACCCGGCAAAACAACCTCTGCCAGCGCTCCCGCTCCTTCCATCGATCTTGGCGCTCCTGCTCCGCTTCACGATAAACCTGTGATTGCCAGCAACAGCAACAAGCCGACCGCACCCAGCCCCGCTACCGACCCCGGCAGCAAGGAATATGTGCTTACCACTCCCGCAGATGCAGCGCCCCCTGGGGGTAAGCCGCCCGGCATCGCCGATGGCAACGCCGCGGACAATGGCGACCTTAGCAAAACGGCCCGCGTCCCTGAAGGCGCCCGCGCTCTGGCTCAGGAAGCAACGGATCTCTTTAACAAGAAGCGTTTCGATGATGCGGCCGGCAAGTACCAGCAGATCATCGATGCATATCCCGACAGCCTGTACGCGTGGTCTAACCTGGGTGTGGTGCGCTTTCAGCAGCAGAACTTCCCCGAAGCACTGCGCGCTCTGCAGCAGGCCGTTAAGCTCAGCCCCAACGACGACTTCTCCCACAGCGTGCTGGGTATCGTCTACTACCAGACGGGCCGCTTTGACGAAGCCGTTGCCAGCCTGACCCG